>NZ_JAPVZJ010000002.1:0-174510 GCF_041432295.1 Streptococcus sp. 27098_8_109 | reverse complement strand
TTTAAAACCAGCGTCAGAAAACGCTGGTTTTTTTCAATACTGTTCTTGCTTGTTTTAACTATCATGCTTTCCTTAAGAATCATTTCAAAATTTGATATAATAAGAATAAATTGGAAATAGGAAATTATTTTCATTATATTTTCAAAACTCCATTAATAAAATAGGCAAAGACAAGATTAGAAAGTGAATATTCCGATGTCTTCTTACAAAAAGGTCTCTCTTTCTGAGATCAATCAATCTATTGAAACTCCGAATAACAATCATTTTTGGCAAAATCTAAAAGCATTTTTAGGTTCTGGAGCTCTTGTGGCAGTTGGTTATTTTTTATTTTAAAGACTTGTCCTGAGCCCATTCGTATTTATATCATAAAGTTAGCTAATAAGAAATGAAGGGCAGTAAGTCAAGTAATCACTTTGAAGTTTCAAATCTTAATTTTAAGCTTTCTTTAAGAAAACTATATTATTCTGAAGAACTCTAAAATTTCACAGCCATTTATTGGTAATGACTACAGAATTCCTAGTCATTACTAGAAATGGACTAGTTTCTTTGAATAATAGAACTGCTTAATCCGCCTATTCTAGAACGGGAGGGCCGGTATTTCTTTCATGATAGGACTAGATTGTGGTATAATAGAGAGAATAAGTTTTTTTAGTAAGACAAAGGAGAAAATAGATGATTTATGCAGGAATTCTTGCTGGTGGAACTGGCACACGTATGGGAATCAGTAACTTGCCAAAACAATTTTTAGAGCTAGGTGATCGACCTATCTTGGTTCATACAATTGAAAAATTTGTCTTGGAACCAAGTATTGAAAAAATTGTAGTTGGGGTTCATGGAGACTGGGTTTCTCATGCAGAAGATCTTGTAGATAAATATCTTCCTCTTCATAAGGAACGTATCATCATTACAAAAGGTGGTGATGACCGCAATACAAGTATTGAGAAAATCATTGAAGCCATTGATGCTTATCGTCCGCTTACTCCAGAGGATATCGTTGTTACCCACGATTCTGTTCGTCCATTTATTACACTTCGCATGATTCAAGACAATATCAAACTTGCGCAAAATCATGACGCAGTGGACACAGTGGTAGAAGCGGTTGATACTATCGTTGAAAGTACCAATGGTCAATTCATTACAGATATTCCAAATCGTGCTCACCTTTATCAAGGACAAACACCTCAAACATTCCGTTGCAAGGACTTCATGGACCTTTACGGTTCTCTCTCTGCTGAAGAGAAGGAAATCTTGACAGATGCATGTAAAATCTTTGTGATTAAAGGAAAAGATGTGGCCTTGGCCAAGGGTGAATACTCAAATCTGAAGATTACAACCGTAACAGATTTGAAGATTGCAAAAAGTATGATTGAGAAAGACTAGTAAAATGATTAATCAAATTTATCAACTAACTAAGCCTAAGTTTATCAATGTCAAATATCAGGAAGAGGCTATTGACCAAGAGAATCATATCCTCATCCGCCCTAATTATATGGCGGTCTGTCATGCGGATCAGCGTTACTATCAAGGAAAACGTGATCCAAAGATTTTGAATAAAAAGCTTCCAATGGCAATGATTCACGAGTCATGTGGAACCGTTATTTCTGACCCGACGGGAACCTATGAGGTTGGGCAAAAAGTTGTCATGATTCCAAATCAGCCTCCTATGCAGAGTGATGAAGAATTCTATGAAAACTACATGACAGGGACTCATTTCTTGTCTAGTGGATTTGATGGCTTTATGAGAGAGTTTGTTTCTCTCCCTAAAGATCGCGTGGTGGCTTATGATGCTATTGAAGATACGGTTGCAGCCATTACAGAGTTCGTCAGTGTCGGCATGCACGCTATGAATCGTCTATTGACCCTTGCTCATAGCAAGCGGGACCGAATCGCCGTTATCGGAGATGGAAGTTTAGCATTTGTGGTTGCCAATATTATCAACTATACTTTGCCAGAAGCAGAGATTGTGGTTATTGGTCGTCATTGGGAAAAGTTGGAACTCTTCTCATTTGCCAAAGAATGCTATATCACTGATAATATTCCTGAAGATTTGGCCTTTGACCATGCTTTTGAGTGTTGTGGTGGTGATGGTACTGGACCAGCTATTAATGACTTGATTCGCTATATTCGTCCTCAAGGAACGATTCTCATGATGGGAGTTAGCGAATATAAAGTCAATCTCAATACTCGCGATGCCTTAGAAAAGGGCTTGCTCTTAGTTGGTTCCTCTCGTTCTGGTCGCATCGATTTTGAAAATGCAATCCAAATGATGGAAGTCAAGAAATTTGCCAATCGTCTTAAAAATATCCTTTATCTAGAAGAACCTGTAAGAGAAATTAAAGATATTCACCGTGTCTTTGCAACCGATTTAAACACAGCCTTTAAAACCGTGTTTAAGTGGGAAGTATAAGAACTGGAGGTTAATTGTGGAGAAAATCATTAAAGAGAAAATTTCTTCCCTACTTAGTGAAGAAGAGGAAGTCCTCAGTGTTGAACAACTGGGGGGAATGACCAATCAAAACTATTTGGTCAAAACAACAAATAAGCAATACATCGTTAAGTTCTTTGGTAAAGGGACAGAAAAGCTGATCAATCGTCAAGATGAAAAGTACAATCTTGAACTACTAAAGGATTTAGACTTAGATGTAAAAAATTATCTTTTTGATATTGAAGCTGGTATCAAAGTAAATGAGTATATCGAATCTGCGATTACGCTTGATTCAACGTCAATCAAGACCAAGTTTGATAAAATTGCTCCAATTTTACAAACCATTCATGCTTCTGGTAAGGAATTAAGAGGAGAATTTGCTCCTTTTGAAGAAATCAAAAAATACGAATCTTTGATTGAAGAAAAAATCCCGTATGCCAACTATGAAGCTGTTCGAGAAGAAGTCTTCTCCTTAGAGAAAAGATTGGCTGACTTAGGTGTTGACAGAAAATCTTGTCATATCGATTTGGTGCCTGAAAACTTTATCGAATCACCTCAAGGACGACTTTATTTGATTGACTGGGAATATTCATCAATGAACGATCCAATGTGGGATTTGGCTGCCCTCTTTTTAGAGTCTGAATTCACTCGTCAAGAGGAAGAAGCCTTCCTATCTCACTATGACAGTGAGCAAACACCTGTCTCTCGTGAAAAGATTGCGATCTATAAAATTTTACAAGATACTATTTGGAGTTTATGGACAGTCTATAAGGAAGAGCAAGGCGCAGATTTTGGTGACTATGGTGTGAATCGTTACCAAAGAGCTGTCAAAGGTTTGTCCTATTATGGAGGTTCAGATGAAAAATAAAAATGGAGTTTCTTTTGGTCTACTCTCAGGTATTTTCTGGGGGTTGGGTCTGACAATTAGTGCTTATATCTTTTCAATTTTTACTGACTTGTCGCCCTTTGTGGTAGCCGCTGCTCACGATTTCTTGAGTATCTTTATCTTACTAGCTTTTCTCTTGGTAAAAGAAGGAAAAGTTCGTCTCTCAATTTTCTTAAATATTCGCAATGTTAGTGTGATCATCGGAGCCTTGCTAGCAGGCCCTATCGGTATGCAGGCCAATCTTTATGCAGTTAAGTATATCGGTAGTTCTTTAGCTTCATCTGTATCGGCTATTTATCCTGCGATTTCAGTTTTATTGGCTTTCTTCTTTTTGAAGCACAAGATTTCGAAAAATACTGTGTTTGGGATTGTCTTGATTATTGCAGGGATTATTGCTCAGACCTATAAGGTTGAACAGGTCAATTCCTTCTACATTGGTATTCTCTGTGCTTTGGTTTGTGCTATTGCATGGGGAAGTGAGAGTGTTCTTAGCTCCTTTGCTATGGAAAGTGAATTGAGTGAAATCGAAGCCCTCTTAATCCGTCAAGTGACTTCATTCTTGTCCTATCTTGTGATTGTGCTCTTCTCTCATCAGTCATTTGCAGAAGTAGCTAATGGACAATTGTTAGGTCTTATGATTGTCTTTGCAGCCTTTGATATGATTTCCTACTTGGCTTATTATATCGCTATCAATCGCTTGCAACCAGCCAAGGCTACAGGTCTTAACGTGAGCTATGTAGTATGGACAGTCTTGTTTGCAGTTGTTTTCTTGGGTGCACCGCTAGATATGTTGACAATTATTACGTCACTTGTCGTTATTGCTGGAGTTTATATTATTATTAAAGAATAAAGGAGATTCGTGTGAAAGCCATCATCTTAGCAGCGGGCTTGGGAACTCGCTTGCGTCCTATGACTGAAAATACCCCTAAAGCCTTGGTTCAGGTTAATCAAAAACCCCTGATTGAATACCAAATTGAGTTTCTCAAAGAAAAAGGAATTAACGACATCATCATCATCGTTGGTTACCTTAAAGAACAATTCGATTATTTAAAAGAGAAATATGGTGTTCGCCTCGTCTTCAATGATAAATACGCTGACTACAATAACTTTTACTCTCTCTATCTTGTAAAAGAAGAATTAGCTAACAGCTATGTTATTGATGCCGATAATTATCTCTTTAAAAATATGTTCCGCAATGATTTGACACGTTCGACTTATTTTAGTGTCTATCGTGAAGATTGTACTAATGAATGGTTCTTAGTCTATGGCGATGACTACAAAGTTCAAGACATTATTGTTGATAGCAAGGCAGGTCGCATCCTTAGTGGTGTATCCTTCTGGGATGCTCCAACTGCAGAAAAGATTGTCAGCTTTATCGATAAGGCTTATGCAAGTGGCGAATTTGTTGATCTCTACTGGGACAATATGGTTAAGGATAACATCAAAGAGCTAGATGTCTATGTTGAAGAACTAGAAGGCAATAGCATCTATGAGATCGATAGTGTCCAAGACTATCATAAATTAGAAGAAATTCTTAAAAACGAAAATTAAAGATTCCAACATCTGGCTAAAATAGTCGGATGTTTTTTTGATTTTTTACGAATAAATAGATGACTAGAAAAAGAAATGGAGATATTTATGAAAATCACAAACTATGAAATCTATAAGTTAAAAAAATCAGGTTTGACTAATCAACAGATTTTGAATGTCCTAGAATACGGTGAAAATGTCGATCAGGAACTTTTATTGGGTGACATTGCAGAAATTTCAGGTTGCCGAAATCCAGACGTTTTTATGGAACGTTATTTTCAGATAGACGATTCGCATTTGGAGAAAGAATTTCAAAAATTTCCATCTTTCTCTATTTTAGATGACTGTTACCCTTGGGATTTGAGTGAAATTTATGATGCGCCTGTACTTTTATTTTACAAGGGAAATCTTGACCTTTTAAAATTTCCTAAGGTAGCGGTCGTGGGCAGTCGTGCTTGTAGCAAACAGGGAGCTAAGTCAGTTGAAAAAGTCATTCAAGGCTTGGAAAATGAACTGGTAATCGTAAGTGGATTAGCCAAGGGCATTGACACAGCAGCCCATATGGCAGCTCTTCAGAATGGTGGAAAAACCATTGCAGTGATTGGAACAGGTTTGGATGTGTTTTATCCTAAAGCCAATAAACGTTTGCAAGACTACATCGGCAATGACCATCTGATTCTTAGTGAATATGGACTTGGTGAACAACCTCTAAAATTTCATTTTCCTGCCCGTAATCGCATCATTGCTGGACTTTGTCGAGGTGTGATTGTAGCAGAGGCTAAGATGCGCTCAGGTAGTCTCATTACCTGTGAGAGGGCAATGGAAGAAGGACGCGATGTTTTTGCTATACCTGGTAGCATTTTAGATGGACTATCAGACGGTTGCCATCATTTGATTCAAGAAGGGGCAAAATTGGTCACCAGTGGGCAGGATGTTCTTGCAGAATTTGAATTTTAATACTCTTCGAAAATCTCTTCAAACCACGTCAGCTTCACCTTGCCGTAGGTATGGTTACTGACTTCGTCAGTTTCATCTGCAACCTCAAAGCAGTGCTTTGAGCAACCTGCGGTAAGTTTCCTAGTTTGCTCTTTAATTTTCATTGAGTATAAGAAGAAAGTCCGCTTACTAGATAAACTTTTCTTCTATTATAGTAGCTAAGTCTTGACAGTTATGGCAAAATGGTTTACACTTTATAAAGTTTATTACTTTGAAAAGGTGTGATACTGTGGCTACGGCAACAAAAAAGAAAAAATCAACAGCTAAAAAAAATCTAGTAATCGTGGAGTCGCCTGCTAAGGCCAAAACGATTGAGAAATATCTAGGCAGAAACTACAAGGTTTTAGCCAGTGTCGGCCATATCCGTGATTTGAAGAAATCCAGTATGTCAGTCGATATTGAAAATAATTATGAACCGCAATATATCAATATCCGAGGAAAAGGACCTCTTATCAATGACTTGAAAAAAGAAGCCAAAAAAGCTAATAAAGTCTTTCTGGCGAGTGACCCGGACCGTGAAGGAGAAGCGATTTCTTGGCATTTGGCTCACATTCTCAACTTAGATGAAAATGATGCCAACCGTGTGGTCTTCAATGAAATCACCAAGGATGCGGTCAAAAATGCTTTTAAAGAACCTCGTAAGATTGATATGGACTTGGTCGATGCCCAACAGGCACGTCGTGTCCTAGACCGTTTGGTAGGGTATTCGATTTCGCCTATTTTGTGGAAGAAGGTCAAGAAGGGCTTGTCGGCAGGTCGCGTTCAGTCTATTGCGCTTAAGTTAATCATTGACCGTGAGAATGAAATTAATGCCTTCCAGCCAGAAGAATATTGGACAATTGATGGTGTCTTTAAAAAGGGTACCAAGCAATTTCAGGCTTCCTTCTATGGAGTGGATGGTAAAAAGCTGAAACTGACTAGCAATGATGAGGTCAAGGAAGTCTTGTCTCGTCTGACTAGTAAAGATTTTTCAGTGGATCAGGTAGATAAGAAAGAGCGCAAACGCAATGCTCCTTTACCCTATACCACTTCATCCATGCAGATGGACGCTGCCAATAAAATTAACTTCCGTACTCGAAAGACTATGATGGTTGCCCAACAGCTTTATGAAGGGATTAATATTGGTTCTGGTGTTCAAGGTTTGATTACCTATATGCGTACCGATTCGACTCGTATCAGTCCTGTAGCGCAAAATGAGGCAGCAAGCTTCATTACGGACCGTTTTGGTAGTAAGTATTCTAAGCATGGTAGCAAGGTCAAAAATGCTTCAGGAGCTCAGGATGCCCACGAGGCTATTCGCCCGTCTAGCGTTTTTAATACACCTGAAAGCATCGCTAAGTATCTGGATAAGGATCAGCTCAAGCTTTATACCCTTATCTGGAATCGTTTTGTAGCGAGTCAGATGACAGCTGCTGTCTTTGATACCATGGCTGTTAAATTGTCTCAAAATGGGGTTCAATTTGCTGCCAATGGTAGTCAGGTTAAGTTTGATGGTTATCTTGCCATTTATAATGATTCTGATAAGAATAAGATGTTACCAGATATGGCTGTTGGAGATGTGGTTAAGCAGGTGAATAGCAAACCAGAGCAACATTTCACTCAACCGCCTGCTCGTTATTCTGAAGCGACATTGATTAAGACCTTGGAGGAAAATGGGGTTGGACGTCCGTCAACCTACGCACCGACCATTGAAACTATTCAGAAACGTTATTATGTTCGCCTTGCAGCCAAACGTTTTGAACCAACAGAGTTGGGAGAAATTGTTAACAAGCTCATCGTTGAATATTTCCCAGATATCGTAAACGTGACCTTCACAGCTGAAATGGAAGGCAAACTGGATGATGTCGAAGTTGGAAAAGAGCAGTGGCAACGTGTCATTGATGCCTTTTACAAACCTTTCTCTAAAGAGGTTGCCAAGGCTGAAGAAGAAATGGAAAAAATCCAGATCAAGGATGAACCAGCTGGATTTGATTGTGAAGTGTGTGGCAGTCCAATGGTTATTAAACTTGGTCGATTTGGTAAGTTCTACGCTTGTAGCAATTTCCCAGATTGCCGTCATACCCAAGCAATTGTGAAAGAGATTGGTGTTGAGTGTCCAAGTTGTCATCAGGGACAAATCATTGAGCGTAAAACCAAACGTAACCGCCTTTTCTATGGTTGCAATCGCTATCCAGACTGTGAGTTTACCTCTTGGGATAAGCCTGTTGGTCGTGACTGTCCAAAATGTGGCAACTTCCTCATGGAGAAAAAAGTCCGTGGTGGTGGTAAGCAGGTTGTTTGTAGCAAGGGTGACTACGAAGAAGAAAAGATTAAATAAGAGGAGAGTCCTGAAAGTGAATTTCAGGCTCTTTTTGGTTGGAACTTGACAAAATTCATCATTTTATGCGAAACTAGAAGAGGATTATTTTAATTAGGAGTAGTTATGCGTATTATTTATCTTATTATTGGTTTTTTATCACTAGCCTTGGCTATTGTTGGGGTTGTTTTACCTTTGTTGCCCACAACGCCTTTCCTTTTACTGTCTATTGCTTGTTTCTCCAGAAGTTCCAAGCGCTTCGAAGATTGGCTTTATCATACCAAACTCTATCAAGCATATGTAGCTGATTTTCGCGAGACTAAGTCTATTGCGCGTGAACGTAAGAAAAAAATCATCGTTTCTATCTACATCTTGATGGGAATTTCCATTTATTTTGCCCCTCTCTTACCAGTCAAAATCGGTCTGGGAGCCTTGACCATCTTTATCACCTATTATCTCTTCAGGGTCATTCCAGACAAAGAATAAGTAAAATTTGTAACTATTTCCCTTGATAAAATTGAAAGCATATTCACAACAATATGATATAATAAATTTAAAGTAATTTTCAAGGAGAATCAAATGATTTACGAATTTTGTGCTGAAAATGTGACCTTGCTTGAAAAAGCGATGCAGGCTGGAGCTCGTCGAATCGAACTCTGTGACAATCTAGCAGTTGGTGGGACAACGCCCAGCTATGGAGTGACCAAGGCAGCGGTTGAATTGGCAGCTAACTACGATACGACCATCATGACCATGATTCGTCCACGTGGTGGCGACTTTGTTTATAATGAACTAGAAATTGCAATCATGCTAGAAGACATTCGTTTAACTGCTCAGGCTGGAAGTCAAGGGGTTGTATTTGGGGCTTTGACTGCTGATAAGAAGTTGGATAAGCCTAATCTTGAAAAGTTAATTGCGACATCAAAAGGGATGGAAATTGTCTTCCACATGGCCTTTGATGAATTGAGTGATGAAAACCAGTTTGAAGCTATTGACTGGCTTAGCCAAGCTGGAGTCACTCGTATCCTGACTCGTGCAGGTGTGTCTGGCGATTCACTAGAAAAGCGTTTTGCTCACTATCACAGAATTTTGGAACATGCTAAAGGTAAGATTGAAATTCTACCAGGTGGGGGGATTGACTTGGACAACCGTCAAACCTTTATCGACCAGCTGGGTGTAGCACAATTGCATGGTACTAAGGTTGTCTTTAAAAAAATAGAAAGGAACTGCTAGCTTTTGGTAGCAGTTTTCACTTATGTTTGAAATTTTTAAATCCTATCAGTTTAATCAAGAAAAGGCTCGTGCCTATGGTTTTGTAGAAAATAGTGGAGTCTGGACCTATAGTTGCCAGATTTTGAAGGGTGACTTTGTCATGACTGTGTCCATCACTGCTGATAATGTGAGTTTTCAGGTCTTTGATCAGGAAATGGGAGACCTCTATCCTCAAGTTCATATGGAAAGTATGAGAGGAAGTTTTGTCGGAAATGTCCGTGAGGCTTGTCTGGAGATTCTCTACCAGATTCGGAAGGCTTGTTTTGAGGTACAGGATTTTATCTGTCCTCAGACTAAGCGTATCATGGCTCAGATTCAGGAAAAGTATGGTAATCAGTTGGAGTATCTGTGGGAAAAATCACCTGATACGGCAGTGTTAAGACATGAAGGCAATAAAAAATGGTATGCTGTTTTGATGAGAATACCTTGGGATAAGCTGGAAAAGGGTAGAGAAGGTTTAGTCGAAGCAGTCAACCTCAAACATGATCAAGTAGTGGATCTACTTTCACAAAAGGGCATTTATCCAGCCTTTCATATGAATAAACGTTACTGGATTAGTGTGGCGCTTGATGATACTTTATCAGATGAAGAAGTACTAGAATTGATAGAAAGAAGTTGGAACTTAACTTCTAAAAAATGAAACATTTCAAGGATTTTCAATAACTTTCAATTAGCTAAATATTCTATACTGAAGAAATTTTCAGAAAATATTTGATTTTTTCTTGACAAGTGCTTTTGCCTATGCTAAAATACTAAACAAGATATCAAACGAAGGAGAAAGTCAAACATGAAAACAGCTAAGTTTAATCAATTTGCTTTGTTGTTGAGGTACTCGGGCTAGTGCAAAAAGCATTAGTCCTGTTTGGCTTACCAAGCGGGAGTGAATCAACATCTCGCTTGGACTTCTAAGCGAGATGTTTTTTTAAAACCATATTTGGAAAAGGGGAAATCTTATGCGTAAAGTTGAATTTTTTGATACAAGTCTTCGTGATGGGGAACAAACACCTGGTGTTAACTTCTCAATAAAGGAAAAAGTTTCCATTGCAAGACAGCTGGAGAAATGGGGAATTTCTGTAATTGAAGCTGGTTTTCCGGCTGCTAGTCCAGATTCATTTATAGCCGTTCAAGAAATTGCTAAAGCCATGAAAAAAACAGCAGTGACAGGATTAGCTCGTTCTGTAAAATCTGATATTGATGCTTGTTATGAGGCGCTTAAGGATGCCAAGTATCCACAGATTCATGTCTTTATCGCTACCAGTCCGATTCACCGCAAGTACAAGCTCAATAAGAGCAAGGAAGAGATTTTAGAAGCTATTAAGGAGCATGTTTCCTATGCCCGTTCTAAATTTAAAGTGGTTGAATTCTCTCCAGAGGATGCGACTAGAACAGAGTTGGATTTCCTATTACAAGTCGTTCAAACAGCGGTCGATGCAGGTGCATCTTATATAAATATCCCTGACACAGTTGGCTTTACGACTCCAGAAGAGTTTGCACGCATCTTTGATCACTTGACTGAAAATATTAAATCAGATCATAAAGTTGTCTTTGGTGTCCACTGTCATGATGATCTCGGTATGGCAACTGCAAATACTTTGACAGCAATTAAACACGGTGCTGGACGTGTCCAGGGAACTATTAATGGTATCGGTGAACGCGCAGGTAATGTTGCTCTTGAAGAAGTAGCTGTTGCTTTGAAGATTCGTGAGGATTTCTTCCAAGCAACTAGTGATATTGTTTTAAATGAAACCATCAATACGTCAGAAATGGTTTCTCGCTTCTCTGGTATTCCAGTTCCTAAAAACAAGGCTGTAGTTGGTGGCAATGCCTTCTCTCACGAATCTGGTATTCACCAAGACGGAGTCCTTAAAAATCCTCTTACTTATGAGATCATCACCCCTGAATTGGTCGGTGTCAAGAGTAACAGCCTCCCACTTGGAAAATTGTCAGGTCGCCATGCCTTTGTTGAAAAACTAAGAGAACTGGCCTTAGACTTTACAGAAGAGGATATCAAACCACTCTTTGCTAAGTTCAAGGCATTGGCCGACAAGAAACAAGAAATCACAGATGCAGATATTCGTGCTCTGGTAGCTGGAACCATGGTTGAAAATCCAGAAGGCTTCCACTTTGATGATTTACAACTTCAAACTCATGCAGATAATGACATTGAAGCACTCGTTAGCCTAGCCAATATGGATGGTGAGAAAGTTGATTTCAATGCGTCAGGGCAAGGTTCTGTTGAAGCAATCTTTAACGCTATCGATAAGTTCTTTAACCAATCCGTCCGCTTGGTGTCCTATACTATTGACGCTGTGACAGATGGAATTGATGCCCAAGCTCGGGTTTTGGTCACTGTTGAAAACAGAGATACAGAAACCATCTTTAATGCAGCAGGGCTTGATTTCGATGTACTGAAAGCATCTGCTATTGCCTACATCAATGCTAATACCTTTGTTCAAAAAGAGAATGCTGGTGAGATGGGACGCAGTGTTTCTTACCGCGATATGCCTAGTGTGTAAAGGAGAAGGCTATGACAAAGAAAATAGTAGCTTTAGCAGGGGACGGAATTGGCCCAGAAATCATGGAGGCTGGTTTAGAGGTCCTGGAGGCTCTAGCTAAAAAAACAGGCTTTGTCTATGAAATAGACAAACGACCTTTTGGAGGTGCAGGTATTGATGCTGCAGGGCATCCCTTACCTGATGAAACCCTCAAGGTATGTCGTGAAGCAGATGCCATTCTCCTAGCGGCTATCGGTAGTCCCCAGTATGATAGTGAAACGGTTCGGCCTGAACAAGGCTTGCTAGCTCTCCGTAAGGAACTCAATCTTTACGCTAATATTCGCCCTGTAAAAATCTTTGACAGTCTCAAGCATTTGTCACCACTCAAACCAGAACGAATTGCTGGTGTAGACTTTGTCGTGGTGCGTGAGTTGACAGGCGGGATTTACTTTGGAGATCATATCCTTGAAGAGCGCAAAGCGCGTGATATCAACGACTATAGCTATGAGGAAGTAGAGCGGATTATTCGTAAGGCCTTTGAAATCGCAAGAAGTCGGAAAAAAATTCTTACCAGCATCGATAAGCAAAATGTTCTAGCGACTTCAAAACTCTGGCGGAAAGTAGCTGAGGAAGTCGCGCAGGATTTCCCAGATGTAACCTTGGAGCACCAGCTAGTCGACTCAGCTGCCATGCTTATGATTACCAATCCTGCTAAGTTCGATGTCATCGTGACGGAGAATCTTTTTGGAGATATTCTCTCGGATGAATCAAGCGTTCTATCTGGCACACTTGGAGTTATGCCATCAGCCAGTCATTCTGAAAATGGACCAAGTCTCTATGAACCTATTCACGGTTCAGCACCTGATATTGCTGGTCAAGGAATTGCTAATCCTATCTCCATGATTTTATCAGTGGCCATGATGCTGAGAGACAGCTTTGGACGTTATGAGGATGCAGAGCGTATCGAGCGTGCTGTTGAGGCAAGTTTGGCAGCTGGCGTTTTAACGAGAGATATAGGTGGACAGGCTTCGACCAAGGAAATGACAGAAGCTATTATTGCAAGGTTATGAAGTTAGACGAAAAAATTACTCTAGTCCTTTTGATTTGGAATGTCATGGTTTTCTTGATTTATGGTATTGACAAATCAAAGGCGAGGAGAAGAGCATGGCGCATTCCTGAGAAAATCTTACTTATTTTAGCCTTTACTTGTGGTGGTTTTGGTGCCTGGCTAGCAGGAATCACTTTTCACCACAAGACTCGAAAATGGTATTTTAAAACAGTTTGGTTTCTTGGGATGGTGACTACACTAGTAGCCTTATATGTTATTTGGAGGTAATGGATGGCAGGAAAATCGATTTTTGATAAATTATGGGACCGTCATGTCATCACAGGAGAAGAGGGGCAACCCCAACTCATGTATGTGGACCAGCACTATATCCACGAGGTGACCAGTCCTCAGGCTTTTCAAGGATTACGAGATGCAGGACGCAGATTGAGACGACCAGACTTGACATTTGGAACCTTTGACCACAATGTTCCGACAGTCAATATCTACGATATTCGAGATGTGATTTCTAAGGCTCAAATTGATAAGCTGGCTGAAAATGTTGAGGAGTTTGGGATCGAACATGCTGCCCACGGTTCTGAAAAACAAGGAATCGTGCACATGGTAGGTCCAGAAACAGGAAGGACGCAACCAGGAAAATTCATCGTCTGTGGAGATAGCCACACAGCAACCCACGGGGCTTTCGGAGCGATCGCTTTTGGAATTGGGACCAGTGAGGTCGAACATGTCTTCGCGACACAGACCCTCTGGCAGGTCAAACCCAAGAAAATGCTGGTAGAATTCACTGGTGTTCCTCAAAAAGGAGTTTATTCTAAGGATTTCATTCTAGCCTTGATTGCCAAGTACGGCGTTGCCTGTGGTGTTGGCTATGTGGTGGAATATCGGGGACAAGCGATTGATGCACTGAGCATGGAAGAGCGAATGACCATCTGCAATATGTCCATCGAGTTTGGTTCTAAGATGGGAATCATGAATCCGGACCAAACCACCTATGATTATCTCAAGGGACGAGAATGTGTTCCAGAGGACTTTGAAGAGGCTGTGGCGGATTGGAAAACAATTGTCAGTGATGATGATGCCGTTTATGATAAGGTTATCCAGATGGATGTCTCAGACTTGGCTCCTATGGTGACCTGGGGCACCAATCCTGCTATGGGGGTTGACTTTGACAGTAGTTTCCCAGAAATTAAGGATATGAATGATGAACGAGCCTACAATTATATGGATTTGGAACCAGGTCAAAAGCCAGCAGATATTGAACTAGGTTATATCTTTATCGGTTCTTGTACCAATGCTCGTCTCAGCGACTTGCAACTGGCTGCGCGATTTGTCAAAGGGAAGAAGATTGCTCCCAATCTAACAGCAATTGTAGTACCAGGCTCTCGTCCTGTCAAACGAGCTGCTGAGAAGTTGGGCTTGGACAAGGTCTTTCTGGATGCTGGCTTTGAGTGGAGAGACCCAGGTTGCTCTATGTGCCTAGGGATGAATCCTGACAAGGTTCCAGATGGCGTTCACTGCGCCTCAACCAGCAACCGTAACTTTGAAGACAGACAGGGATTTGGTGCTAAGACCCACCTCTGCAGTCCAGCTATGGCAGCTGCGGCAGCTATTGCAGGGCGTTTCGTAGATGTTCGGCTAATGCCAGAGGCCCAATAAGGAGAGGATATGGAAAAATTCACAGTTTATACGGGAACGACTGTTCCTCTTATGAATGATAACATCGACACTGACCAAATCTTACCCAAGCAGTTTCTCAAGTTAATTGATAAAAAAGGCTTTGGTAAGTACCTCATGTATGCTTGGCGTTATCTGGATGATCTCTATACTGAGGATCCTGACTTTGTCTTTAACCGGCCTGAATATCGCAAAGCCAGTATTCTCATTTCAGGGGATAACTTTGGGGCAGGGTCTTCGAGGGAACACGCAGCTTGGGCCTTAGCAGACTATGGTTTTAAGGTTGTGATTGCAGGGTCTTTTGGGGATATTCATTACAATAATGAACTCAATAATGGCATGTTACCTATTGTTCAGCCCAGAGAGGTTCGAGAGAAACTGGCCCAGCTACAATCAAGTGACCAGGTAACTGTGGACTTGGAACAACAAAAAATCATCTCACCAATTGGAGAATTCACTTTCGAAATCGATAGTGAGTGGAAACACAAGCTCTTAAATGGTTTGGATGATATCGGTATTACCTTGCAGTATGAAGACTTGATAGCTGCATATGAAAAACAACGACCAGCCTATTGGCAGGATTAGAAAAATAGAAAAGGAAATAGAACTATGACAAAACACATTCAATGGAACGAAACACTTTCACAAGAAGGCTATGACATTTTAAAAGGTGAGGGCGGTTGTATCGTTTGCCCTACTAAAGTTGGTTACATTATCATGACCAGTGACAAGGCAGGTCTTGAACGCAAGTTCGCAGCCAAAGAGCGTAACCGTAACAAACCAGGTGTTGTTCTCTGCGGTAGCATGGATGAACTTCGTGCTTTAGCACAACTTAACCCAGAAATTGAAGCCTTTTACCAAAAACATTGGGATGAAGATATTCTTCTTGGTTGTATTCTTCCTTGGAAACCAGAAGCCTTTGAAAAATTGAAAGCATACGGGGATGGCCGTGAAGAACTGATGACTGACGTTCGTGGTACTAGCTGTTTCGTTATCAAGTTTGGGAAAGCTGGTGAACAATTAGCTGCCAAACTTTGGGAAGAAGGCAAGATGGTCTACGCCTCATCTGCAAATCCATCTGGAAAAGGAAACCGTGGTAAGGCAGAAGGAATCGGAGAACGTATCGAAGGAGCAGTGGACCTTGTCATTGAAGCAGACGACTACGTTGCATCCATCCAACCTGACAAAACGATTGAAACTCGCTACGAGCAAGGCGTGATGGTCTCTATGGTCGATAAAGACGGCAAACTCATCCCAGAACAAGGAGGAGCACGCTCAACTTCACCAGCTCCAGTTGTAATCCGCAAAGGGCTTGACATTGATAAGATTATGATGCATCTGTCAGATACCTTTAACTCATGGGACTACCGTCAGGGAGAGTATTATTAGAATGTAGAAGAAGTGGGGAGAAAATAATTTCTCCTCTTTCTTTTGTTATTTATACAATAAAATCCGAACAATATATTTAAATTTCTAAAATTATTTGACAAAAACTGTACTTTGGTTTATAATTAATTAAGGAAACGTCGGAAAAGGCGTAGTGATGCGAGAGCATAGGTAGGTCATTACAAAAGAAACGAGACATTGATATGTTAAATGAATTTCCAATTTTTGATTACGAAGATATTCAATTGATTCCAAATAAATGTGTGATTAAAAGCCGTGCAGAAGCGGATACAAGTGTCACTCTAGGAAATCACACCTTTAAACTACCTGTTGTGCCAGCTAATATGCAGACGATTTTGGATGAAAATGTAGCAGAGCAACTAGCTAAAGGTGGCTACTTTTACATCATGCACCGTTTTGATGAGGCAGGACGCATTCCTTTTATTAAACGCATGCATGAGCAAGGGCTCATTGCTTCTATCTCTGTCGGTGTTAAGGATTATGAGTATGATTTTGTCAGCCAGCTCAAGGCTGATGCTCCTGAGTACATCACGATTGATATTGCCCATGGTCATGCGGATAGCGTGATTTCAATGATTCTACACATCAAGAAAGAATTGCCAGATACCTTTGTCATTGCTGGGAATGTGGGAACACCAGAAGCTGTGCGTGAATTGGAAAATGCTGGTGCGGATGCCACTAAGGTCGGAATCGGTCCTGGTAAGGTTTGTATCACCAAGGTCAAGACTGGTTTTGGTACAGGTGGTTGGCAGTTGGCTGCCCTACGCTGGTGTGCTAAGGCTGCGCGTAAACCGATTATCTCTGATGGAGGAATTCGTACTCACGGTGATATTGCCAAGTCTATCCGCTTCGGTGCTAGCATGGTCATGATTGGTTCCCTCTTTGCAGGACACATCGAAAGTCCAGGGAAAACGATTGAAGTTGATGGTGAACAGTTCAAAGAATATTATGGTTCAGCCTCACAATATCAAAAAGGTGCTTACAAAAATGTGGAAGGCAAACGTATCTTGCTTCCTGCCAAAGGTCATCTGCAAGACACTTTAACTGAGATGGAACAAGACCTTCAAAGTGCTATCTCCTATGCAGGTGGACGTCAGGTTGCTGACCTTAAACACGTTGATTATGTTATCGTGAAAAACTCCATCTGGAATGGGGATGCTTCCCACTAAGACGGGCTATCTCACTAGAAAAAAACTTGTTATTAGAGCAAATTTCTGTTATAATAAAACAAGTTTCCACCCTTAGTGTAATGGATATCACGTAAGATTCCGGTTCTTGAGATGGGGGTTCGATTCCCTCAGGGTGGATGTAAACATCCTAAGAAAGCCTTTAGTAGGGCTTTTTTCTTTATTCTGTCCCAAGTTTAACTCAAAAAATGAAAATCTTATTTTAAAAAATGCCCAAATCCCCTTCAGTCCCGTTTTAAAGTGACTCAGGGGGCTTTTTTTGATATAATAAAAAGGACTGTTATCAGTTAGAAAGAGGTTGGTATGAAAGAATTACAAACTGTACTAAAGAACCATTTTGCAATCGAATTTGCAGACAAAAACTTACTGGAGACTGCCTTTACTCATACGAGTTATGCCAATGAGCACCGCCTCTTAAAAATTTCACACAATGAGCGCTTGGAATTTTTAGGAGACGCTGTTCTACAGTTATTGATTTCAGAATATCTGTATAAAAAATATCCTAAAAAGCCTGAGGGTGATTTGTCCAAACTCCGTGCCATGATTGTTCGCGAGGAGAGTTTGGCTGGTTTTGCGCGTGATTGCCAGTTTGATCAGTTTATCAAACTTGGTAAAGGGGAAGAAAAGTCTGGTGGGCGCAATCGTGATACCATTCTTGGTGATGCCTTTGAAGCCTTTCTTGGTGCCCTCCTTTTGGACAAGGATGTGGCCAAGGTTAAGGAATTTATCTATCAAGTCATGATTCCTAAGGTTGAAGCAGGCGAATTTGAGATGATTACAGACTACAAAACCCATCTCCAAGAGTTACTTCAGGTCAATGGGGATGTGGCTATTCGTTATCAGGTGATTTCTGAAACGGGTCCTGCCCACGATAAGGTCTTTGATGTAGAAGTTCTCGTTGAAGGTAAGAGCATTGGTCAAGGTCAAGGTCGTTCTAAGAAATTAGCAGAGCAGGAAGCTGCCAAAAATGCCGTTGAGAAAGGGCTGGATTCATGTATTTAAAGGAAATCGAAATTCAGGGATTCAAGTCTTTTGCTGACAAGACTAAGGTCGTCTTTGACCAAGGTGTGACGGCAGTTGTTGGACCCAATGGATCTGGAAAGTCCAATATTACAGAAAGTCTGCGTTGGGCCTTGGGGGAGTCAAGTGTTAAGAGTCTCCGTGGTGGCAAGATGCCGGATGTCATCTTTGCTGGAACTGAAAGTCGCAAACCGCTCAATTATGCTTCTGTAGTTGTGATTCTGGATAATCATGACGGATTTATCAAGGATGCTGGTCAAGAAATCAGGGTGGAACGCCATATCTATCGTAGTGGAGATAGCGAATACAAGATTGACGGCAAGAAAGTCCGTCTGCGTGATATTCATGATCTTTTCTTGGATACAGGTTTGGGACGAGATTCCTTCTCCATCATTTCCCAAGGGAAGGTTGAGGAGATTTTTAATTCCAAGCCTGAAGAACGCCGAGCTATTTTCGAAGAAGCTGCTGGAGTTTTGAAATACAAGACTCGTAGAAAAGAGACTGAGAGCAAATTGCAACAAACTCAGGATAATCTGGATCGTCTTGAAGACATTATCTACGAGTTGGATAATCAAATCAAGCCTCTTGAGAAGCAAGCTGAGAATGCCCGTAAGTTTTTAGACTTGGAAGGTCAACGCAAGGCTATTTATTTAGATGTGCTAGTTGCTCAAATCAAGGAAAATAAGGCTGAACTAGACTCGACAGAAGAAGAGTTGGCTCAGGTTCAGGAACTCTTGACGAGTTATTACCAAAAGCGTGAAAAATTAGAAGAAGAAAATCAGAATCTCAAAAAGCAACGCCAAGATTTACAGGCTGAAATGACCAAAGACCAAGGCAGTTTGATGGATTTGACCAGTCTGATTAGTGATTTAGAGAGAAAATTAGCCCTATCGAAATTAGAATCTGAGCAAGTAGCCCTGAATCAACAGGAAGCACAAGCTCGTTTGGCTGCTTTGGAGGATAAGAGAAATTCACTCAGCAAAGAAAAATCTGATAAGGAAAGCTCTTTAGCCCTCTTAGAGGAAAATCTAGTCCAAAATAATCAAAAACTCAATCGTTTAGAGGCTGAATTGCTAGCTTTTTCAGATGATCCTGATCAGATGATTGAGCTCTTACGCGAACGTTTTGTAGCTCTTTTACAAGAAGAAGCGGATGTCTCAAACCAACTAACCCGTATCGAGAATGAGTTGGAAAATAGTCGTCAGCTTTCTCAAAAACAAGCAGATCAACTAGAAAAACTCAAAGAACAACTGGCTACAGCTAAAGAGAAGGCTAGTCAGCAAAAGGCGGAGCTTGAAACTGCTAAGGAGCAGGTTCAGAAATTATTGACCGACTACCAAGCTATTGCCAAGGAACAAGAGGAGCAGAAAGCTTCCTATCAAGTTCAACAAAGTCAACTCTTTGACCGTCTGGATAATCTCAAGAACAAACAGGCTAGAGCCCAAAGTTTGGAAAATATCTTGAGAAATCATAGTAACTTTTATGCAGGTGTTAAGAGTGTTCTCCAAGAAAAAGACCGCCTTGGTGGGATTATTGGGGCAGTCAGTGAGCATCTGACCTTTGATGTGCATTATCAAACTGCTCTAGAGATTGCGCTTGGAGCCAGCAGTCAGCATATCATCGTAGAAGATGAAAACGCGGCAACCAAAGCTATTGATTTCCTCAAACGAAACAGAGCCGGTCGTGCAACCTTCCTTCCTTTGACCACGATCAAGGCACGTACGATTTCAAGCCAGAATCAAGATGCTATTGCTGCAAGCCCAGGTTTCCTTGGGATGGCAGATGAGTTGGTGACATTCGACACTAGACTGGAAGCTATTTTTAAGAATTTGCTAGCTACGACGGCTATTTTTGATACCGTGGAACATGCGCGTGCAGCAGCTCGTCACGTTCGTTATCAGGTTCGTATGGTAACATTGGACGGAACAGAATTGCGCACAGGTGGTTCCTATGCAGGTGGTGCTAATCGCCAGAATAACAGTATTTTCATCAAGCCAGAGCTGGAGCAATTGCAAAAAGAAATTGCTAAAGAAGAAGCAAGCTTGCGTACAGATGAAGCGAGTTTGAAGAACTTGCAAGATGAGATGGCTAGATTGACAGAAAGATTAGAAGCAATCAAATCTCAGGGTGAGCAGGCTCGTATTCAGGAGCAGGGCTTGTCCCTCGCTTATCAGCAGACCAGTCAGCAAGTTGATGAACTGGAAACTCTTTGGAAACTCCAAGAAGAGGAATTAAATCGTCTTTCTGAGGGAGATTGGCAAGCGGATAAGGAAAAATGCCAAGAGCGCCTTACTACAATCGCCAGTGACAAGCAAAATCTGGAAGCTGAGATTGACGAGATTAAGTCTAACAAAAATGCCATCCAAGAACGCTATCAAAACTTGCAGGAAGAGCTAGCGCAGGCTCGCTTGCTTAAGACTGAACTGCAAGGACAAAAACGTTATGAAGTAGCTGATATTGAGCGTTTAGGCAAAGAATTGGACAATTTAGATATCGAACAAGAGGAAATCCAGCGCCTTCTTCAAGAAAAGGTTGACAATCTTGAGAAAGTTGATACAGAATTGCTCAGTCAACAGGCTGAAGAAGCCAAAAACCAGAAAACAAATCTCCAACAAGGTTTGATTCGCAAGCAGTTTGAGTTGGATGATATTGAAGGTCAACTGGATGATATTGCTAGTCATTTGGATCAGGCTCGCCAGCAGAATGAAGAGTGGATTCGCAAGCAAACACGTGCTGAAGCTAAGAAAGAAAAGGTCAGCGAGCGCTTACGCCATCTACAAAGTCAATTAACAGACCAGTATCAGATTAGCTATACTGAAGCACTAGAAAAGGCACATGAATTGGAAAACCTCAATCTGGCGGAGCAAGAGGTGCATGATTTAGAGAAGGCTATTCGCTCACTGGGTCCTGTCAATTTGAATGCTATTGAACAGTACGAAGAAGTTCACAGTCGTCTGGATTTCCTCAATAGCCAGCGAGATGACATTTTGTCAGCGAAAAACCTGCTCCTTGAGACCATTACAGAGATGAATGATGAGGTCAAGGAACGCTTTAAATCAACTTTTGAAGCTATTCGTGAGTCCTTTAAAGTGACCTTCAAGCAAATGTTTGGCGGAGGTCAGGCGGACCTGATTTTGACTGATGGAGACCTGCTGACAGCTGGGGTTGAGATTTCTGTTCAACCTCCAGGTAAGAAAATCCAGTCGCTTAACCTCATGAGTGGTGGTGAAAAAGCCTTATCAGCTCTTGCTTTGCTTTTCTCCATTATTCGTGTCAAGACTATTCCATTTGTTATCTTGGATGAGGTAGAGGCTGCGCTTGACGAAGCCAATGTTAAACGTTTCGGGGATTATCTCAATCGATTTGACAAGGATAGCCAGTTCATCGTCGTAACCCACCGTAAAGGAACCATGGCAGCAGCTGATTCTATCTATGGAGTGACCATGCAAGAATCAGGTGTCTCAAAAATTGTTTCGGTGAAGTTAAAAGATTTAGAAAGTATTGAAGGATGACAATTAAACTAGTAGCAACGGATATGGACGGAACCTTCCTAGATGGGAATGGACGCTTTGATATGGACCGCCTCAAGTCTCTCTTGGTTTCCTACAAGAAAAAAGGGATTTACTTTGCGGTAGCTTCGGGGCGAGGATTTTTATCTCTAGAAAAATTATTTGCTGATGTTCGTGATGACATCATTTTTATCGCGGAAAATGGCAGTTTGGTAGAGTATCAAGGTCAAGACTTGTATGAAGCGACCATGTCTCGTGAGTTTTATCTATCAACTTTTGAAAAGCTGAAAACGTCACCTTATGTAGATATCAATAAATTGCTCTTGACGGGGAAAAAGGGCTCTTATGTGCTAGATACGGTTGATGAGACCTATTTAAAAGTGAGTCAGCACTATAATGAAAATATACAAAAAGTAGCGAGTCTGGAAGATATTAAAGATGACATTTTCAAATTTACAACCAACTTCACAGAAGAAACGCTAGAAGCTGGGGAAGCTTGGGTAAACGAAAATGTCCCTGGTGTTAAGGCCATGACAACTGGCTTTGAATCCATTGATATTGTTCTGGACTATGTCGATAAGGGAGTGGCCATTGTTGAATTGGCTAAAAAACTTAGCATCACAATGGATCAGGTTATGGCTTTTGGAGACAATCTAAATGACTTGCATATGATGCAGGTTGTGGGACATCCTGTAGCTCCTGAAAATGCACGACCAGAAATTTTAGAATTAGCAGAGACTGTGATTGGTCACCATAAGGACCAGTCGGTTATAGCTTATATGGAGGGCTTATAATGGCAGATATAAAATTGATTGCATTGGACTTAGACGGGACCTTGCTGACTACTGATAAAAGGTTGACGGATCGTACCAAGGCAACCTTGAAAGCTGCGCGTGATCGTGGTATCAAGGTCGTATTGACAACTGGTCGTCCCTTAAAAGCTATGGATTTCTTTCTCCATGAGCTAGGGACTGACGGTCACGAAGATGAGTATACCATTACTTTTAATGGTGGTTTGGTTCAGAAAAATACAGGTGAAATCCTTGATAAGACAGTTTTTTCATATGATGATGTGGCACGCTTGTATGAGGAAACAGAGAAATTATCACTGCCTCTTGATGCCATTTCAGAAGGAACTGTTTATCAAATCCAATCGGACCAAGAAAGTCTTTATGCCAAATTTAATCCAGCATTGACCTTTGTTCCAGTGGACTTTGCAGACTTGTCTAGTCAGATGACCTACAATAAATGCGTGACTGCCTTTGCTCAAGAACCCTTGGATGCAGCCATTCAGAAGATTTCTCCAGAATTGTTTGACCAATATGAAATCTTTAAATCACGTGAAATGTTGCTAGAGTGGTCACCAAAGAATGTTCATAAAGCAACAGGTTTGGCTAAACTAATCAGCCATCTTGGAATCGACCAAAGCCAAGTCATGGCCTGTGGTGATGAGGCCAATGACCTTTCTATGATTGAGTGGGCAGGACTCGGTGTTGCCATGCAAAACGCTGTTCCTGAAGTCAAGGAAGTCGCAAATGTGGTAACTCCTATGACCAACGATGAGGAAGCTGTCGCCTGGGCTATCGAAGAATATGTGCTAAAGGAGAATTAAGATATGGGATTATTTGACCGTCTATTCGGAAAAAAAGAAGAACCTAAAATCGAAGAAGTTGTAAAAGAAGCTCTGGAAAATCTTGATTTGTCTGAAGATACAGAAGCTGAGGAAGTTTCTCAAGAAGTAGCAGAGGTTGAAGTTGTTGAACAAGTTGCGCTCCAAGAAGAGAAAATCCAAGACACAGTTGAAGAAAGTATGGATTCAGAGCCAGCTGTAGAAGTTTCTCAAGAAGAAGTCGAAGAATTTCCAAACTCAGAAGAAGTCTCAGAGGAAGAAAATCCTGAGTTCATAGAAGCTGTAGAAGAAAATAGTTCTGGAGTTCTTGAAGCAGAAAGGCCTCAGGTAGAAGAAACTGTTCAGGAAAAATATGACCGCAGTCTTAAGAAAACTCGTACAGGATTTGGTGCCCGCTTGAATGCCTTCTTTGCTAACTTCCGCTCTGTTGACGAAGAATTCTTCGAGGAATTGGAAGAACTGCTGATTATGAGTGACGTTGGTGTTCAAGTCGCTTCTAACTTAACGGAGGAGCTACGCTACGAAGCCAAGCTTGAAAACGCCAAGAAACCTGACGCACTTCGCCGTGTCATCATTGAGAAATTGGTTGAACTTTATGAAAAAGGTGGCAACTACGATGAAAGAATCCACTTCCAAGATGGCTTGACAGTCATGCTCTTTGTTGGTGTTAATGGTGTTGGGAAAACAACTTCTATTGGGAAACTAGCTCACCGCTATAAACAAGCTGGTAAAAAGGTCATGCTGGTTGCGGCAGATACCTTCCGTGCAGGAGCAGTAGCCCAGCTTGCTGAATGGGGCCGTCGTGTAGACGTTCCAGTTGTGACTGGACCTGAAAAAGCTGACCCAGCCAGTGTAGTCTTTGATGGAATGGAACGTGCCGTGGCTGAAGGTATCGATATTCTCATGATTGATACCGCTGGTCGTCTGCAAAACAAGGACAACCTTATGGCTGAGTTGGAGAAGATTGGACGCATTATCAAGCGTGTTGTGCCTGAAGCACCACATGAAACCTTCCTGGCACTCGATGCTTCAACTGGTCAAAATGCCCTGGTACAGGCCAAAGAATTTTCAAAAATTACCCCTTTGACAGGAATTGTCTTGACTAAGATTGATGGAACTGCTCGAGGTGGGGTTGTTTTAGCCATCCGAGAAGAACTCAATATTCCTGTAAAATTGATTGGATTTGGTGAAAAAATCGATGATATTGGCGAGTTTAACTCAGAAAACTTTATGAAGGGTCTCTTGGAAGGTTTAATCTAATCAGAAACAAAAATCCTGCAAGCTACAAACTTGCAGGAAATTTTTTATTCTAAGCGACCATCTTGACGGTAGGCAATATCTGGTTGCCAAGTCCATTTGGCACCGAATTTTTCAAGTAAGTCAAAGCTTGCTTGAGGGCCCATGCTTCCAGCTTTATAGTCATGAAGTGGGGCACCATTTTCAGCCCAGAGCTCTTCGATACGGTCAATCAATTTCCATGATGCGCCAACTTCATCCCAGTGGCTAAAGTTAGTTGAGTTGTTATTTAAGACATCATAAATCAATTTCTCGTATGGTTCTGGAGAAGCACCAGTTGCGGTCGCATCTGTGCGGTAATCAAGTGAGTTAGGAGCTAAGTTGAATTCTTCTCCTACTTGTTTCCCATTTAGGCTAAGAGAGAAGCCTTCTGTTGGTTGGATATAGATGGTCAAAATATTTGGAGCAAGTGGTTCTCCAAAGATAGAATCCATTTGTTTAAAGACGATGTTGACATGAGTTCCTTTTTCAGTCAGACGTTTACCAGTACGGAAGAAGAAAGGAACACCACGGAAGCGATCGCTGTCTACAAAGAAGGCACCAGATGCAAAGGTTTCAGTTGTAGATTCTGGATTCACATTTGGCTCACTACGATAAGAGATATATTTCATGCCATCAATCTTACCTGAACGGTATTGACCACGGATAAAGTATTCTTTAAGCTCTTCATCAGTTGGATGATAGAGGTTTTTAAAGACCTTAATCTTTTCAGCACGAATCTCATCTTTTGTGAAGCTTCCTGGCTTATCCATGGCAAGGAGGGAAAGTAGTTGCAAAGTATGGTTTTGTACCATGTCGCGGAGGGCACCAGATTGGTCATAGTAGCCACCACGTTCTTCTACACCCAAGCGCTCTGCAAAGGTAATTTGAACATTGTCGATAAAGTCCTTATTCCAAACGTTTTCAAAGATCAGATTTGCAAAGCGAACTGCAAAGATACTTTGGATCATTTCTTTACCAAGATAATGGTCAATACGGAAAATTTGTTCTTCGTTAAATGTCGCTAGGAGTTCGTCATTCAACTTGCTTGCAGTTGCGTAATCTGTACCAAATGGCTTCTCAACGATTAAACGTTCAAAACCTTTACCATCTACAATGCTTTCAGACTTGAGGTGTTTGGCAATGGTTCCAAAGAATTGAGGAGCCATTGACAAGAAGAAGAGCTTGTTGTGTTCAGCTTGGTACTTGTCATTTAGTTCAGCCTGCAATTGACGTAGAGCAATGTAGTGTTCTGTATCATTGACATCATGGCTTTGATAGTAGAAGTGGCTAGCGAACTCCTGAGCCTGTTCGGTACTATCTGCCAAATCAAGGATCGATTCGACTACAACAGATTCAAAATATTCCTTGCTCCAAGGACGACGGGCAGTTCCAATGACTGCAAAGTGCTCGGAAAGATTGCCGGATTTATATAGTCTAAAAAGGGAAGGGTAGAGCTTGCGTTTAGCCAGGTCTCCACTCGCACCGAAAATTGTAACAATAACCTTAGATGACATCTAGCTACCTAATTTCTATTTTTATTCCTAGTCTTGCTAGGTATGAGGAAACCTCATTTCATAAACTTAATTCTAACATAATTTTCCGAAAAATCAAAAAATCCAATACGAGATAGAAAAAAACTGCAAGGAAATCCTTACAGTTTGAGTTTAGACGTTTAAGACCTTGTCCAAGAACTCTTTCAGACGTGGGTGTTGTGGGTTATCAAAGATTTGATCAGGTGTTCCGTCTTCAAGGAATTCACCATCTGCAGTAAAGATAACGCGGTTAGCAACCTGACGAGCAAATCCCATCTCATGGGTTACGATAATCATGGTCATGCCTTGCTCAGCCAATTCCTTCATAACGTTCAGTACGTCTCCGACCATCTCAGGGTCAAGGGCTGAAGTTGGTTCATCAAAGAGCATGATGTCTGGATTCATTGCTAGTCCACGAGCGATAGCCACACGTTGTTTTTGACCACCTGATAGGCTATCTGGGTTAGCATTAGCTTTATCTGCTAGCCCAACCTTGTCAAGCAACTCCATTCCCAATTTCTCAGCTTCTTCCTTAGTCATCAACTTGTGCTCAATAGGAGCAAAAGTGATGTTGTCTAAAACAGACATATGTGGGAAAAGGTTGAAGTGTTGGAAAACCATTCCGATATTTTCACGGACGTGGTCAACGTTGGTTGTTTTTTCAGTTAAGTCATAACCGTTCACAGTGATGTGACCACTAGTAACTTCTTCTAGAAGATTGAGGCTACGGAGGAAAGTTGACTTACCAGAACCTGAAGGGCCGATGATACAAACAACATCTCCTTCATAGAATTTAGTCGTAATTCCTTTTAAAACTTCATTTTTTCCATAATGCTTGTGTAAATCATTTACATCAATTTTTAATTTTGCCATTAACGAATCCTCTTTTCTAAGCGTTTCGCTAGTCTAGTCAAAAGTGTGATAATTACAAGATAGAAGATAGCAAGGATTGCATACATCTTGAAACTTTGGTAGTTACGGGCAATGATAATCTTACCAGTTTGGAAGAGTTCAACCAAACCGATGGCAGATACGATGGTTGTATCTTTAAGAGCGATAACGAATTGGTTAACAAAGTTTGGCAACATCAATTTAGTGGCTTGTGGCAAGATAATCTTACGCATGGTTTTTCCATAAGAGATACCCAAGCTTCGGCTGGCTTCCATTTGACCAACCGGAACAGCCTGAATACCACCACGAACGATCTCAGCGATATAAGCAGCCGCATTGAGTGAGAGGGCAATGGTACCAGCTACGAAATCGTTAATTGGACTTTGTTGGCCTGTGATAGACTCGATGAAGTTTGGAATTCCCCAGAAGATGAAGGCTGCAAGAATCATCAAAGGAATACCACGGATAACGTCAACGAAAATCTCAGAAATCACACGAAGAGATTTGTAGGGGCTAACGCTAAACATACCGAAGATAATTCCGATAACAATGGCAATAGCAAATGAGATAAGAGCTAGAGCAAGAGTGATACCAAGACCGCTAAGGAGTTGTTTGTAGTTGTTTTGAAGCAAGCCCCAGATTGTTGTTTCATCAACAGTGCTTGTTGATGCAGATGAAGATTCGCTAGCTAGGTATTTATCAAGAATCTTTTGGAATTCTCCGTTTGCTTTAAGGTTTGCAAGTCCGTTATTGAACATTTCAATCAATTCTGGATTTGCTCCTTTTTTAACGGCAAAGGCTGTTTCACCGATTGGAGTTCCAGCGATTGGTGTTTTCAATTTTTGGCCTTGGCTGATAGAATATTTGAGAACAGGCTCATCATCCATAACGGCATCAATGGCACCAGTGTTTAAACTGTCATACATTGACGAACCATCAGCGAAGGTTTTGATTTTGTAACCGTATTTGCTTTGATTTTCTGTTAGGAAGGTTTGAGAAGCGGTTCCGTTTTTAACACCGACTGTCTTCCCTTTCAAATCTTCATAAGAAGCAATGGTACTTGATTCTTTGACACCAAGGATAGTATTAGCAGTGTAGTAGGATTCTGAGAAGTCAAAAGTTGCCTTACGAGCATCTGTAACAGACATACCAGCAATGATACCATCAGCTTGTCCAGCTTGAACAGCACTGATAGCGGCATCGAAACCAGGGTTGGTGA
The DNA here is from genome assembly GCF_041432295.1 of Streptococcus sp. 27098_8_109. Classification (GTDB taxonomy): domain Bacteria; phylum Bacillota; class Bacilli; order Lactobacillales; family Streptococcaceae; genus Streptococcus. Next base: position 146,197 of record NZ_JAPVZJ010000002.1, on the reverse strand, counting down.
TTTCAACTTCAAAACCTTGGTCTTTAGCGATTGCCTTAATCAAGTCCATATCAATACCAGTAAATTGGTTACTTGAGTTTTGGAACACAAAAGGTGCAAAAGAAGAATCACTGGCAATGATGTATTTAGCTTTAACAGGAGTTGCTTTTAGACCTGCTGCAGTCGTTGTAGTTGGCACTGCTGAAGAAGATGATGCAGTCCATTTCTTGATGATTTTATCAAGACTTCCATCTTTTTTCATTTCAGCCAAGGCTTGGTTAAATTCAGTCACCAGGTGCTCGTATTTACTTCCTTTTTTCACACCAAAAGCAAAACTTCCTACAGCTTCACCATCCATTTCAATATGGAGGTCTTGACCTTGGTTAATGGCATACTCGATAACAGGTTTGTCATCCATCATAGCATCGATAGCACCAGCAGTCAAGCTGTTGTTCATCAAATCACCAGTGTCAAATGTTTTAATAGTAAAACCGTATTTATCTTTGATTGTTTCAAGAAAACGTTGAGCAGCAGTTCCGTTTTTAACACCAACGGTTTTGCCAGTTAATTGGTCGTACTTGCTAATCTTGTGTGCCTTTGTAGTTGCAATGACAACTTTTGTATCATAGTAAGTATCAGACATGGTGAAGACTTTTTCACGTTCTTTAGTCTTTGTCATCCCTGCCATGATAGCGTCAGCTTGACCAGCTTGAACCGCATTTACCGCTGCATCAAATCCAGGATAGGACATCTGAATATTCCATCCTTTAATCTCAGCGACTTTGTTGATAATGTCAACATCAATTCCTTTATAAGTTTGATCTGAATCTTTAAACTCAAAAGGTGCATAGGCGGTATCAGACACAATCTTAATCGTCTCTGCTTTTGCAATACCTAATGAGAAAATTGGGAATAAAATTAGCAAAAATGCTAGAAATTTTTTCTTCATTTTTAGTCTCCTTTTCCGAATATTTTCCCATTATATCAGAAAAAACAAAAAAATGCAAATCTAGGGACTTTTATGTTAGAAGATATAACATAAAAGCTCTTTATTTCTTTCTTGAACTGCTACCACAAAGTGCTATAATAATAGTATATAATAGAAGAAAAGAGGACGGAGATATGAAGAACAAAAGAATTTTTAAAGACTTCCAAGCCTCAAAAATGAGTTTAAACATTTACACAAGCCCCTTGTTAGCCTTTGTTTTTGTCTTTATAGGAGAGTTTGTGGCTTATACTTTATATGGTATTAGTTTGTTAGCTCTCATCGGACTTGCTAGAAATTTTGGAGAGGCTGGTCAAGCTTTTGCAATCTACTTGCAGACCTTGCAGCAGAGCTTGATGGATAAAACAGGTGATTTTCGTTTAATTTTAGAATTGCTGGCCTTTGGTTTTATTCTTAACACTGTGTTCAGATGGACTAGAAAAGTTGAGAAAAGACCTATTCGAACTTTGGGATTTTATAGAGAGAATTTCTTCAGCAATCTTCTTAAAGGATTTGGGCTAGGTCTGGCACTTTTTCTTCTGACCTTGTTAGGTTTAGTAGCATTAGGGCAATATCGTTTTGAGTCTATTCATTTGAATCCTTATTCGCTTGCCTTTGTTGTCTTTACTATCCCATTTTGGATTTTACAGGGGACAGCAGAAGAAGTAGTGTCGCGTGCTTGGCTCCTTCCTCAATTGGCTTCAAGAACCAATCTAAAACTTGCTGTTCTTATATCTAGCATATTTTTTACCCTGCTTCATATAGGCAATTCTGGTCTAACACCTCTATCTCTAATGAATCTCTTCTTATTCGGAATTGCCATGGCTCTTTACCTTCTCAAAACTGATACAGTTTGGGGTGTTGCAGGTATTCATGGAGCCTGGAATTTTGCTCAGGGAAATCTCTTTGGGATTTTAGTTAGTGGTCAACCATCAGGAACGTCTCTGATGACCTTTTTACCACAAGGCAATCAAGGCTGGCTATCAGGTGGTTCTTTTGGCATAGAAGGTTCTATCATGACAAGTCTAGTCTTGTTACTGCTGATTATCTATCTCGCTTATCAATTAAAGAAAGAAAATGAAAGGATGTGACTTCGGTCCGTCCTTTTCTTCGTGAAAATGCTACAAGTATGCTAAAATAGGAATAGCACATGGAGAGAGGATTCTTATGATTAACCGCATTACAGACAATCAATTTAAACTAGTATCAAAATATCAACCTTCAGGAGACCAACCTCAAGCTATTGAGCAGTTGGTTGATAATATCGAGGGGGGAGAAAAAGCTCAGATTCTCATGGGGGCGACTGGAACAGGGAAGACCTATACCATGAGTCAGGTCATTTCTAAAGTCAATAAACCAACTCTGGTCATTGCCCATAATAAGACTCTGGCAGGCCAGCTCTATGGGGAGTTTAAGGAATTTTTCCCTGAAAATGCTGTTGAGTATTTCGTATCCTACTATGATTATTACCAACCTGAGGCCTATGTCCCTTCTAGCGATACCTATATTGAAAAGGATAGCTCTGTCAATGATGAGATTGACAAACTTCGTCACTCAGCGACTTCAGCCCTTTTGGAGCGCAATGATGTTATTGTAGTGGCTTCAGTCTCTTGTATCTATGGTTTGGGTTCGCCCAAGGAATACGCTGATAGTGTCGTTAGTCTCCGTCCTGGTCTAGAGATTTCTCGTGATAAACTCTTGAATGACTTAGTTGACATCCAGTTTGAACGTAATGATATTGATTTCCAACGGGGAAGATTTCGCGTTCGTGGGGATGTGGTAGAGATTTTCCCAGCCTCTCGTGATGAACATGCCTTTCGAGTAGAATTCTTTGGAGATGAAATTGACCGTATTCGTGAGGTTGAAGCTTTGACAGGTCAGGTCTTGGGAGAAGTGGATCATTTAGCGATTTTCCCAGCTACTCACTTTGTGACCAATGACGACCACATGGAAGTTGCCATTGCTAAAATTCAAGCAGAATTAGAAGAGCAGTTAGCTATCTTTGAAAAGGAAGGCAAATTGCTTGAAGCTCAACGTTTGAAACAGCGGACAGAGTATGATATCGAAATGCTGCGTGAGATGGGCTATACCAACGGGGTTGAAAACTATTCACGCCACATGGATGGACGGAGCGAAGGTGAGCCTCCTTATACGCTCTTAGATTTCTTCCCAGATGATTTCTTGATTATGATTGATGAGAGCCACATGACCATGGGGCAGATCAAGGGTATGTATAATGGTGACCGCTCTCGTAAGGAAATGTTAGTAAATTACGGTTTCCGTTTGCCGTCTGCTCTGGACAATCGTCCTCTCCGTCGGGAGGAGTTTGAGAGTCACGTTCATCAGATTGTTTACGTTTCAGCGACACCGGGAGACTATGAAAATGAACAGACTGAGACAGTAATTGAGCAAATCATTCGTCCGACAGGGCTTTTGGATCCTGAGGTGGAAGTCCGTCCGACTATGGGACAGATTGATGATCTCTTAGGTGAAATCAATGCCCGTGTTGAAAAGAATGAACGAACCTTTATCACAACCTTGACCAAGAAAATGGCAGAGGACTTAACCGACTACTTCAAAGAAATGGGCATTAAGGTCAAGTACATGCACTCGGATATCAAGACTTTAGAGCGGACAGAGATTATCCGTGACCTGCGCTTGGGTGTCTTTGATGTCTTGGTCGGAATCAACCTCCTCCGTGAAGGAATTGACGTTCCTGAAGTGAGCCTCGTAGCGATTCTCGATGCTGACAAGGAAGGTTTCCTTCGTAACGAACGTGGACTCATCCAGACCATTGGTCGTGCTGCTCGTAACAGCGAAGGGCATGTCATCATGTATGCGGACACTGTGACTCAGTCTATGCAACGTGCCATCGATGAAACGGCACGCCGTCGCAAAATCCAGATGGCCTATAATGAAGAGCATGGTATCGTGCCACAAACCATTAAGAAAGAAATTCGTGACTTGATTGCCGTGACTAAGGCAGTTGCCAAGGAAGAAGAAAAAGAAGTCGATATCAATAGTCTCAACAAACAAGAACGCAAAGAACTTGTCAAGAAACTAGAAAAACAAATGCAAGAAGCTGTCGAAGTGCTTGACTTTGAACTGGCTGCACAGATTCGCGATATGATGCTGGAAGTCAAGGCGTTGAGTTAACAAAGGTCATAGGATAATTGATAGGGAAGATATGGTAACAAATAAAACAAGGTATATAGGGATTGAATGTTGCAGAATTATAGCTATGTTGATGATTTGTAATTTACATGTTTTAGGTATGGGAGGAATATTAGATAAAGTCGAGAATCAAAAAGATATATATTATTTTCTTGCTAATATCTTAGAAGCTTTTTCTTACTCAGCTGTTAATATTTTTATTTTAATTAGTGGTTATGTAGGGCTCTATTCGCAGTTTAGTTATAAAAAAATGTCTAAGTTTTGGTTACAAATTATTTTTTATACTATATCAATCACATTAACTTTTGCAGTTTTTTCAAAACTATCTGTAACTCCAAAGGAATGGTTTTATGCCTTGACCCCAATCAGTAACGGTCAGTATTGGTATATGAGTTGTTATTTTGGATTAATGTTAATAGCACCATTATTAAATCAGGCGATTTTAACAATGAAGAAAGAACTATTACTTTCTATACTACTAGGAGGATTTATATATTTCTCTATTATTCCTACAATTTTCGAACAAGATTCATTAGGAATATGGAGAGGCTATAGTGTTCTATGGATGATATTACTATATATAGTGGGTGCTATAATCAGAAAATTTAAGTATGAAAGTTATTCTCAATCATGGAAAGTTATTTTGGGGATTTTGTTATTAACATGTTTAACATTTGTATTGTACTTGTTTGATTATGAACAGTGGAGGAGTTATAGTTCACCGACAGTAACTCTTCAAGGAATACTGATATTTTTATTATGCTTAAATATAAAAAACATTCCACCTTTACTTGAAAAAATAGTTCTATTTTTATCTCCGCTTACATTGGGTGTTTATCTATTTCATGTTCATCCTCTTATTTTCAGGAGAATTCTACCTAGCATAAATTACTTAATTGATGGGAAAGAATTATCTATGTTTGCTATTATTATTTTTATAGTAACATTTTTATTATTTTTTGCAGGAGCTGTTTTTGAGTATATTAGGAGAAGAGTAATAGATAAAATTTTAAATATGACAAAAGTATTAACCAAATTATAGAAGGAGAAAATATGTCCCGTTCCCAATTAACGATTTTAACAAACATTTGTCTGATTGAAGACCTTGAAACCCAGCGCGTGGTTATGCAGTATCGCTCTCCTGAAAAGTATCGCTGGTCTGGTTATGCCTTTCCTGGAGGTCATGTAGAAAATGGCGAAGCTTTCGCAGAGTCTGTCATTCGTGAAATCTATGAAGAAACAGGATTGACTATCAAAAATCCCCAACTGGTAGGTGTTAAAAATTGGCCTCTGGATACAGGTGGGCGCTACATTGTCTTTTGTTATAAGGCGACCGAGTTTACTGGAAGTCTCCAATCATCAGAAGAGGGTGAAGTTTCTTGGATGAAAAAAGACCAGATTCCAAACTTGGATCTGGCCTATGATATGTTACCCTTGATGGAGATGATGGAAGCTCCTGATAAATCAGAGTTTTTCTACCGCCACCGTACAGAAGATGGCTGGGATAAGAAAATCTTCTAGTCTTTTACTAAATAACCAAGCTGATCCAAGGCCTCCTCGATATAGTGGAGGTCTTGTTGTGTCTCGGCTTCAACTAGGTGGTAATGGATACCATCTGTCAATTCAGATAGAGGTCTAAAGTCAGAATGCTCGACTTGTTCTAGAAAATGTTGCACATCTCGGCGACAAGACAGTTTAAGCAAGGTTTCAATTTCTCCATAAACGGGATGGTCAATCAAGGTATTCTGGACACGACCTCCATTATCTACGATAGCAAAAAGTTCCTGACCGATTTCTTCAACTTCATGTTTTACTTTAAAAAGTTTGTGAACATAAGGATTGGTATCAATTTGCTTATAAATGTAGCCACGATTGGTAGATAGGATAGGAGCGCCATCGGCTCTCAAAATTGCAATGTCCTGTACAATGACCTGACGTGTGACATGAAAATGTTCCGCCAAACTTTGGCCATTTAGGGCTTTAGGGGCTTCCTTCAAGAGTTGGAGCAGGGCTTGTTTGCGATCTTTTGTCATAGTTCTTCCTTTTAACGGCTTAACGGCGTTTTCGAAGCACTTTATAGACAGCTAGTGCTAATGTATAGTCTACCATACTATGGATAATTGTGCCAAATCCAACTAGTATAAATAGGACATAAAACATATTTTCTACATTGGTACCAGAAGTAGCGTAAAAAACGACACAGGCTAATACTTCAGCAAGGGCATGAATGATAGCCAAAACAAAGTTGAAAATCCAGGAAGATTTTGGTTTATCAAGAGTATCGGGGAATTTTTGTAAGTAAAGAGCTCCTAGAGTACCAAAAAAGATATGGGAAAAAGCTCGAAAAACAATCACCATAGGATAGCCAGCCATCAAAAATCCAAAACTAGAGGCTAGGATAACAAAAACTGCCATTAAGGGAGACAAGAACATAGCGATAAAAATAGCGATATGGCTCCCCAAAGTGTAAGAAGCTGGTGGAATGACAATCTTAAAAGGCATTACAATTGGAATCAAAATCGCAATAGCTGTTAAGAGGGCTGTCATGGTCATAAATTGTGTCTTTTTCCGTGTATTCATAAGAATCTCCTTTTTAATTGTATATACATTAGTATAGTACAATTAAAAAGACAATAAAGCAAGGATTTACTTAGGTTTATAGGAGATTTAAGTTAAATATTGGTAAAGATTTTACTAAAAAGAAACTACTTCAAACAAAATCTCCACCTTCAAATATGAAAGCGGAGATTGTTTTTATTTCTTCAAAGTTTGTAGTCGTGGAACAATAGCTAGGGTCAGAACTGCGGAAATGACTAATTCGGCAATGGAGTTTGTTGAGACAACGGTTGCAAGGAGTTTTTGGATATTACCATCAAAAACATTTCCAAAAAGGTAGAAAATTCCACCAAGTACAAAGACTGTGTTGGTAAGTGAACCAAGGGCACCAGCTAGAATCAGACCAGTTTTATTTTTCATCAATTTATAAACCAGATAAGGAGTTAAACCGATCAAAATCCGTGGGACGATGGCAATGATAGCTGAGTAGATGTTCCCGTTTGGTACAAATGGGGAGAAGAGATAACTTGTTGGTAGAATTGTAATCGTGTTAACTGTCAAGCTAAGTAGCCCCATCAAAAATCCAAGTGTAACCCCAACTCGTGGACCGTAGATAATGCTGGCAATAATGACAGGAATATGAACGATGGTTGGTTTGATTGGGAATGGAAAAAGGTTAAAGACAAGTGAGCTCAGAAAATGAATCACAAGCATGGTTGCAAAGAAGATAGCAATGGGCGCAATATTAGAGCGTTTTTTCATCGAGAGTTTCCTTTATTCTTTCTAAAATAATTGTGAGGTCGGCTAAAGCTCCTTGTCCATGGTCTCCGCAAGCTAGTAGGGATTCTTTTGGAGCAATCAGATGATAGCCGTAGTTTTCTAATGTTTTCAGATTAGCCTGAGTTGCCGGATGGTCATACATTTTTGTATTCATTGCTGGTGCGATGAGTTTGGGAATATGACTTGGCAGGGCTAGAGCCGTACTGGTCACCATATTGTCTGCAAAGCCGTGGGCTAGTTTTGCAATAGTGTTAGCAGTTGCAGGGACCACGATAAATAAATCCGCTTTTTTTCCCAGTTCGATATGATTGACTTGATCGGGATAAGGTTCCTTCATGACATCCAAGTTGACAGGATTCTGTGAGAGTACTTGTAGTGTCAAAGGTTGGATAAACTCTGTAGCAGCCTGAGTCATTAAGACAGTGACTTGATGGCCTTGTTTTTTTAGAGAACTGACTAAATCTGCCGACTTGTAAGAGGCGATTGACCCCGTTACAGCCAAGAGAATGTGTGCCATAGCTTTCCTTTCTAAGAATGGTAGGCTTGAATTTTTTCAAGGAGGAGTTTTGCAATTTCTTCTTTAGTGTTAACAGTTTGAAGATGATCGTTCTCAACAAAGATAGCTCGGTGCTGATCTGCTGAGATTTGAGTGAGGTCATTTGCGATAATCAAGTCTGCTTGGTTTTTGATAAGACTTTTTCTAGCAATGTCAACCAGATGGTCTTCGGAAACGTCAACCAGAAGTTTAAATCCAATCAGATGAATAGCAGGATTCCACTCCTTTACTAGAGAGATGATTTTGGGTGTTTTTTTAAGGAACAAAACCTGAACTTCATCAGTTGAAGAAATCTTAGCTTGATGATTCTGCATGCTTAAAAATTCTTCTAGATTGGAGCTAGCCTGGACTTCCTCAAAACCTGTCATATAAACAGGAGTGTAATCAGATACGGCCATTGAGTGAATCAAGACCTGATAATCCTTGACAAGTTCTTGTATTTCTAGCAGAAGCTCGTTGGTATTGTTAATTTCTCGAATACTTAGGTTGGGATGGGCTTCTGGCTTCAGAGCTCGTTTTGTCGTTATCAAAGAAACTTCATGTCCTGCAGCAAGCAGGGTTTCTGTGATGATTTTCCCCAAGCGACCTGTAGAATGGTTAGTGATAGAGCGGACGCTATCGATAGCTTCACTGGTACCGCCCGATGTAACTAAAATTTTCATAGCACTATTGTACACAAAAATAAAATAATAAGCAAAAGAAAGCGCTTGAATATAGATGAAAATAAAAAAGAATCGATTATAGTTTCAAACTATAAAGCCATATAAAATTTAAGAAAGGGCTCTAAAAACCATAAAAATAGAGATATTCACGAACGTTTAGAGAGTTTAAGGATGTTAAAAATCTTGTTTTGTGTTATAATGAATTATCATATAAGAGGTTAGAGGAGTTTTGAATGAAAACAGATATTGAAATCGCACAGAGTATTGAGTTGAAACCAATTGTTGATGTTGTAGAGAAACTTGGTATTTCTTACGACGATTTGGAGTTGTACGGAAAGTATAAGGCTAAACTCAGCTTTGATAAAATTCGTGCAGTTGAGAGCAATCCAGTTGGCAAGTTGATTTTGGTTACTGCCATCAACCCAACACCAGCAGGTGAAGGGAAATCAACCATTACTATTGGTCTTGCGGATGCCTTGAATAAGATTGGCAAGAAAACTATGATTGCCATTCGCGAACCATCTCTTGGTCCAGTGATGGGGATTAAGGGTGGTGCTGCTGGTGGAGGGTATGCCCAAGTTCTCCCTATGGAGGATATTAACCTCCACTTTACTGGGGATATGCATGCTATTACAACTGCCAACAATGCGCTTTCTGCCTTGATTGACAATCACTTGCACCAAGGAAATGAGCTAGGAATTGACCAACGTCGTATCCTCTGGAAACGTGTTGTAGACTTGAACGACCGCGCCCTTCGCCATGTGACCGTTGGACTTGGTGGTCCTTTAAATGGTATTCCACGTGAGGATGGCTTTGACATTACAGTTGCTTCAGAAATCATGGCAATTCTTTGCTTGGCAACGGATATCGAAGACTTGAAACGCCGTTTGGCTAATATTGTCATCGGTTATCGCTATGACCGAACACCTGTTTCTGTTGGCGATTTGCAGGTTGAAGGTGCTTTGGCTTTGATTTTGAAGGATGCTATTAAGCCGAACCTGGTTCAGACAATTTACGGAACACCTGCCTTTGTACACGGTGGTCCATTTGCCAATATTGCTCATGGATGTAATTCAGTCTTGGCAACAAGCACAGCCCTTCACTTGGCTGATTACACAGTTACTGAAGCTGGTTTCGGTGCAGACCTTGGTGCCGAGAAATTCCTTGATATTAAGACACCAAACTTGCCAACATCTCCAGATGCAGTAGTTATTGTTGCAACCCTTCGTGCCCTTAAGATGAATGGTGGCGTGGCTAAAGACGCTTTGACAGAAGAAAACGTAGAAGCTGTTCGTGTCGGTTTTGCTAACTTGAAACGCCACGTTGAAAATATCCGTAAATTTGGAGTACCTGCAGTTGTAGCAATCAATGAATTTGTCTCTGATACAGAAGCTGAAATTGCAGCCTTGAAAGAACTTTGTGCCTCAATCGATGTACCAGTTGAATTGGCTAGTGTCTGGGCTGATGGTGCAGAAGGTGGGGTAGCACTTGCCGAAACAGTTGTTAAGACGATTGCTGAAACCCCAGCTAACTACAAACGTTTGTATGATAATGATCTTTCTGTTCAAGAAAAGATTGAAAAGATTGTTACTGAAATCTACCGTGGTAGCAAAGTAAACTTTGAAAAGAAAGCTCAAACACAAATCGCCCAAATCGTTCAAAACGGTTGGGACAAATTGCCAATCTGTATGGCTAAAACTCAATATAGTTTCTCAGACAATCCAAATGCACTTGGAGCACCTGAAAACTTTGAAATTACCATTCGTGAATTGGTACCAAAATTAGGTGCAGGCTTCATCGTTGCCTTAACTGGTGATGTTATGACCATGCCAGGCCTACCAAAACGACCAGCAGCCCTCAACATGGATGTTGAGAGTGACGGAACCGTTCTAGGATTGTTCTAGTATATTGCAATTGATTTTAAATGAGTTTGGAGATTTTAATCCAAGCTCATTTTCGATTTTAGAGAGGGGAATATATGCCAAAGATTCGAACAGTAAGAGAGTCTGATATTCCAGAACTGCTTGCTATTTATGCTCCTTATGTTCTTAATACAGCCATTACATTTGAATATGAAATTCCAAGTGATGAGGAATTTCAAAGAAGAATCCAAAAGACCTTGCTTAAGTATCCTTATCTAGTACTAGAGGAGGCAGGTCAAATTTTAGGGTATGCCTATGCTTCTACCTATTATGATAGGCGAGCCTACGATTGGTCAGTTGAACTTTCGATTTATTTGCACCAAGAAGCCCAAGGAAGAGGTTTAGCGAGTATTTTATATGACTATCTAGAGGAAGAACTAGAGTCTAGAGGTTTTTTACGATTTTTAGCTTGTATCGCTTTGCCAAATGATAGAAGTATCTCTCTTCACCAAAAGAGGGGGTATAAACAAGTGGCTCATTTCCCTAAGATAGGCTATAAGTTTGGGAAATGGCATGATATCGTTTGGATGCAAAAGTCGTTGACTCCTCCTGACGAGATGAGCTAGTTGCCTTCTACACGTATCTAGTCTATGTAAAGATATTTTCCCTGAATTCTGATATAATAGAAATATTGACTTCAAGAGTAAGGAAGAGAAGATGAACACATTATTAAATGGAATGAATGACCGTCAGGCTGAGGCGGTGCAAACGACAGAAGGTCCCTTGTTAATCATGGCAGGGGCTGGTTCTGGGAAGACCCGTGTTTTGACCCACCGTATTGCTTATTTGATTGATGAAAAGCTGGTCAATCCGTGGAATATCTTGGCCATTACTTTTACTAATAAGGCTGCGCGTGAGATGAAAGAGCGTGCATATAGCCTCAACCCAGCTACTCAGGACTGTCTGATTGCGACCTTTCACTCCATGTGTGTTCGTATTTTGCGTCGAGATGCGGACCATATAGGCTACAATCGTAATTTCACTATTGTCGATCCTGGCGAACAAAGAACTCTTATGAAACGCATTCTTAAGCAGTTGAACTTGGATCCAAAAAAATGGAATGAACGAACTATTTTGGGGACTATTTCCAATGCCAAGAATGATCTGATTGATGATGTGGCTTATGCTGCTCAAGCTGGCGATATGTACACGCAAATCGTGGCTCAATGTTACACAGCCTATCAGAAAGAGCTTCGTCAGTCGGAGTCGGTTGACTTTGATGATTTGATTATGTTGACCCTGCGTCTCTTTGATCAAAATCCTGATGTTTTGACCTATTACCAGCAGAAGTTTCAATATATCCACGTTGATGAGTACCAAGATACCAACCACGCCCAGTACCAATTGGTCAAACTTTTGGCTTCCCGTTTTAAAAATATCTGTGTGGTTGGGGATGCGGACCAGTCTATCTACGGTTGGCGTGGTGCGGATATGCAGAATATTTTGGACTTCGAAAAAGATTATCCCCAAGCCAAGGTTGTTTTGTTGGAGGAGAATTACCGTTCCACTAAGACAATCCTTCAAGCAGCCAATGAAGTTATCAAAAACAATAAAAATCGTCGTCCGAAGAATCTCTGGACTCAAAATGCTGATGGGGAGCAAATCGTTTACTATCGTGCCAATGATGAACTGGATGAGGCTGTATTTGTAGCTAGAACCATTGATGAACTTGGTCGCAGTCAAAACTTCCTTCACAAGGATTTTGCAGTTCTCTATCGGACAAATGCGCAATCTCGTACTATTGAAGAAGCCTTGCTCAAGTCCAATATTCCTTACACTATGGTTGGCGGAACCAAGTTCTACAGCCGTAAGGAAATTCGAGATATTATCGCTTACCTCAATCTTATTGCCAATTTGAGTGACAATATCAGTTTTGAGCGTATTATCAACGAACCGAAACGTGGAATTGGTCCAGGTACAGTTGAGAAAATTCGTGACTTTGCGAATATGCAAGACATGTCCATGCTAGATGCTTCAGCCAATATCATGTTATCTGGCATCAAGGGTAAAGCAGCCCAGTCTATCTGGGATTTTGCCAATATGATTCTGGATTTGCGGGAACAGCTAAACCACTTAACTATTACAGAGTTGGTTGAGGCGGTTCTAGAAAAAACAGGATACGTCGATATTCTTAATGCCCAGGCGACTTTAGAAAGCAAGGCTCGGGTAGAAAACATCGAGGAGTTCCTATCTGTGACGAAAAACTTTGATGATACCTCTGATAGTCCAGAAGAGGAAGCTGGTCTGGACAAACTGAGTCGTTTCTTAAATGATTTAGCCTTGATTGCGGACACAGATTCAGGGAGTCAGGAGACATCAGAAGTGACCTTGATGACCCTGCATGCTGCCAAAGGTCTCGAGTTTCCAGTTGTCTTTTTGATTGGGATGGAAGAAAATGTCTTCCCGCTTAGCCGTGCAGCTGAAGATCCAGATGAATTAGAAGAAGAACGCCGTCTGGCCTATGTAGGAATTACGCGTGCAGAGAAAATTCTCTATCTGACAAATGCCAACTCGCGCCTGCTTTTCGGTCGTACCAACTACAACCGTCCGACTCGTTTTATTAACGAAATCAGTTCAGACTTACTTGAGTATCAAGGATTGGCTCGTCCAGCAAATTCAAGCTTTAAGGCATCTTATAGCAGTGGTGGCCTTGCCTTTGGTCAAGGTATGAGTCTTGCCCAGGCCCTCCAAGACCGTAAACGCGGTGTGGCACCAAAAACTATCCAGTCAAGTGGCCTTCCGTTTGGTCAATTTACAGCTGACGCAAAATCAGCGTCTAGTGAGTCAAATTGGTCCATTGGAGATATTGCTCTCCACAAGAAATGGGGAGAGGGAACTGTTCTGGAAGTTTCAGGTAGCGGTGCTACACAGGAATTAAAAATCAATTTCCCAGAAGTAGGTTTGAAAAAACTTTTAGCAAGTGTGGCCCCAATTGAGAAAAAAATCTAATTTTCCATCCTTCTCACGAATAATAAAGTGAGGAGGATTTTTATGTATAGTATTTCATTTCAAGAAGATTCACTATTACCAAGAGAAAGACTGGCTAAAGAAGGAGTAGAAGCGCTCAGTAATCAAGAGTTGCTAGCTATTTTACTCAGGACAGGAACACGTCAAGCTAGCGTTTTTGAAATTGCTCAGAAAGTCTTGAGCAATCTTTCAAGCCTAACTGATTTGAAAAAAATGACCCTGCAGGAATTGCAGAGTCTGTCTGGTATTGGCCGAGTTAAGGCCATAGAATTACAAGCTATGATTGAACTGGGCCATCGTATTCACAAACACGAAACCCTTGAGATGGAAAGTATTCTCAGTAGCCAAAAGTTGGCCAAGAAGATGCAGCAGGAGTTGGGACATAAAAAACAAGAGCACCTGGTGGCGCTCTATCTCAATACTCAAAATCAAATCATCCATCAACAGACCATTTTTATCGGTTCTGCAACTCGTAGTATCGCTGAGCCGCGAGAGATTCTTCACTATGCTGTCAAGCATATGGCGACTTCTCTCATTTTGGTTCACAATCATCCTTCGGGAGCGGTAGCGCCTAGTCGAAATGATGATCATGTCACTAAACTTGTTAAAGAAGCCTGTGACCTGATGGGAATTGTCCTCTTGGACCATTTGATTGTCTCTCATTCTAATTACTTTAGTTATCGTGAAAAGACAGATTTAATCTAAAGTTCATTAACGATATAGTCAAAGAGGTTTTTATCTTTGGGACGATTTTCAAAAAGAAACTCTGGATGCCATTGGACACCGAGAAAGGCGACATCATCCGTACTCATGACAGCTTCAATGATACCATCCTTAGGATCATGAGCTGCAATCTTTAAGTTAGGTGCTAAATCCTTGATGCTCTGATGGTGGAAGGAGTTGATATGGGAGATTTCTCCATAGATTTCTCGAAGAACAGTATCAGCTTCTGTCACCAAGCGTTGAGTTGTGTACTCAGCAGAACAATCCTGCCAATGGTCTTCGATATCTTGGTATAAAGTTCCACCCATGGCAACGTTAAAGAGTTGAGTTCCACGGCAGACAGAAAAAATTGGCTTTTTCTGTTTAATAGCTTCCTTGATGAGGGCCAGTTCAAAGATATCCCTTTGAAGGTGGTAGTCATCGCTATCGATGGTTTTTGGTTCACCATAGAATTTTGGATCAACATTTTGCCCACCTGTCAAGATGAGCTTGTCAATCATACTGATATAGTGGCAGGCCATTTCTTGATCACCAATCGGTAGGATGATGGGAATTCCTCCAGCTTCTTTAACGCCTTCAACAAAGCCTTTTGCTACGTAGCTCATCATGATGTCATCATCTGGATGAGTTTTTTCGTTTCCTGTAATCCCAATAACTGGTTTTTTCATAAAATGATTTTCGCTTTCTAATCCTCTTTTCGCATGAAGTAGAGGAGGGTTTGGAGTTCACTTGTCAAATCGACATACTGAACGACCACGTCTTTTGGTAAATGCAGATGGACTGGTGAAAAACTGAGAATTCCTTTCACGCCAGCATCTACCAAGAGATTAGCGACCTCTTGTGACTTGACGCTGGGAACGGTCAGGATAGCAGTCTTGACATCAGCATCCTTGATTTTATCCTTGATTTGAGAAATCCCGTAAATAGGAATTCCATCAGGAGTTTGGGTACCGACTTCAGGATGGTCATCAAGGTCAAAGGCCATGATAATCTTCATCTTGTTGCGCTCATGGAAGCGATAGTGGAGAAGGGCATGGCCCATATTACCAATACCAACAAGCATGACATTGGTAATAGAGTTATCATTGAGCAAATCGGCAAAAAATGTCATCAGTTTTTTGACATCATAGCCAAAACCACGGCGACCTAGTTCACCAAAATAGGAAAAATCACGACGTACGGTCGCGGAATCAATACCGATAGCCTCTGCAATTTGCTTAGAGTTGGCACGTTCAATCTTTTCTGCATGAAATCTCTTAAAAATTCGATAGTAGAGAGAGAGTCTTTTCGCTGTAGCTTTTGGAATAGCAAACTGTTTATCTTTCACAAAATCACAACCTTTCTATTCTTCTATTTTATAGAAACATTGTGAAAAAATCAACAAAAACAAGAAAAAACTAAGAAAAATCTTAGTTTTGATGTAAAAAATCTGCATGTGATAGAAAACGGTAGAGGTCTCCGACCAGTCCTTGGTAAACTTCCTGCCCCTTAAAGGTCAAAGAAGTCACATAAAGTGTATCTGGCAGAGTCACACATCCTGACAGAGCCAGCATGAGAGCCTCGTAATCCTCATACTTGAGAGTTCGCTCTACATGATAGCTGTCCTTATAGGTCAGTTCAAACATATGGAACCTATCTTTCTGATTTTGTAAAGACACCACGTTCTACCAAGCTATCCATGAGAAAATAGAATTTTTCCTGATGAATGTGGTGGTCTTCTGATTTGAAAATATCAACTAGACGTAGCCCAAACTTGTCAGTGATATTGATTTTTGCACCTGTAAGTTCCTTGTTAATGATGATTTTGAGTAGGAATCCCTCACCGCTGTTCGGAACTTTTTCTAAAAGGCGAGTCAATTCATAGTTACCAATCTTAGTCTCAAAAAAGGTGTTGTCCTTAAGGGTAAATTTTTTAACAGAAGGGCTAAGAGTGTAGTCGTAACGACAATTTTTTAACTGAATGGTTTTTTCAAATGCCATATGGCTAACCTCCGATAATTTCTTTTAAGGTTTTTGCGAGGGTTTGTAGGTCTTCAACAGTATTTTGTGGAGACAAACTAATGCGAACGGATTCCTTCAAGCGTTCTGAATTTGCTCCGTACATAGCTTCAAGAACATGGCTAGATTGGACAATACCTGCCGTACAGGCTGAGCCAGTAGAGATTGAAATTCCAGCTAAATCTAGACGAAGGAGTAAGAGGTCATTTTTCTGACCAGGAAATCCAATATTGAGAACATAAGGGAGATGATGTTCTCCTCTATTCAAGTAATATTGAATGTCCTCTAGCTCTGCAAGAAAGGCAGTGTCTAAATTTTGTACATGTTGAAAATGTTCTTCTTGCTTTTCTAGGTCTTCTTTTAGGGCTGCAACCATAGCCACTATGGCAGCTAGATTTTCAGTCCCTGCACGTTTTTTCTGTTCTTGGTCTCCGCCATGTAGATAGGAATCAAAGTCCATGCTAGATGCGTAGAGAAAGCCGATTCCCTTAGGGCCATGGAATTTATGGGCAGAAGCGGTGAGAAAATCAATGCCCAATTCTTCGGGATGAATTGGTATTTTGCCAATAGCCTGAACTGCATCGACATGATAGGCGGCAGGGTGTTGCTTGAGTATTTGGCCAATTTCAGCAATGGGCAGTAGGTTTCCTGTCTCATTATTGGCAAACATGGTTGAAACCAAAATCGTATCGTCACGTAAAGCTTTTTGAATTTGTTGGGCTGTGATTTCTTGATTTTCTGGCTGGATAATGGTTGCTTCAAACCCAAAGTGTTGAACCAAGTAATCAATCGTTTCAAGGACAGCATGGTGCTCAATGGCAGTTGTGATGATATGTTTTCCTTGTTCTTGATGACGAAGGCAGTAGCCAATGATGGCAGTATTGTTTCCTTCAGTCCCACCAGAAGTGAAAAAGATATGTTGAGGTTTTGTCCCCAGTAACTGGGCTAGTTCCTGACGGGCTTCTCTCAAGAGTTTTCCAGCTTGACGACCATGACCATGAATACTAGAAGGATTGCCATGGGTTTCTTGCATAACCTTGGTCATAGCTGAAATAGCAACTGTTGACATGGGAGTCGTTGCAGCATTGTCCAAATAAATCAAAGAATCACCTTATTTCTTTTTGTTGTAGGCAAAGAGTGGGCTGACTGGTTTTCTTTCGTGGATACGGACGATGGCATCACCAATTAACTCACTAGCAGTGATGTAGCATACGTTTTTAGGAGTTTTTTCTTTTGTTGCTACTGAATCAGTCACAAGAATTTCTTTAATATTAGTATTGTCGAGAAGTTCAGCAGCTCCCTCAACGAAGAGACCGTGGCTAGAAACAGCATAAATTTCTGTAGCCCCTTCACGTTCAACGATTTTAGCAGCTTCAGAGAAGGTGCGTCCAGTATTTAAAATATCGTCAATCAAGATGGCTTTCTTACCTTCAACATCACCGATAATATAACCTTCGTTGCGAGTAGCATCGTCTTGAGGGTAGTCGATAATGGCGATAGGAGCATCAAGATACTCAGCCAAGCTACGGGCACGCTTTACACCTGAATTTTTAGGGCTGACGACAACAACATCTGACCCAAGTAGGCCCTTATCGCAGTAATGTTTTGCAAATAGTGGCACTGTGAAGAGGTTATCGACAGGAATATCAAAGAAGCCTTGAACCTGAACGGCATGTAAATCAAGTGTAAGGATACGATCTACACCAGCCTTAACCAGCATATTGGCAACTAGTTTCGCTGTAAGTGGCTCACGAGGTGAAGCGATACGGTCTTGACGTGCATAACCAAAATATGGAAGAACAACGTTGATGCTGTGGGCACTTGCACGCACACAAGCATCGACCATGATAAGCAATTCCATTAGGTGGTTGTTAACAGGGAAACTTGTTGATTGGATGATGTAAACATCATAACCACGGACACTTTCTTCAATATTCACTTGGATTTCTCCATCTGAAAATTGACGTGATGATAGTTTTCCAAGTGGGACACCAACAGCTTGAGCAATTTTCTGTGCAATCTCTTGGTTAGAGTTGAGTGCGAAAAGTTTCATGTTTTTTCTATCTGACATTATAGACCGTCCTCTGTAAACTTTTTAAATCCTAGTCATATCTGCCTAGCTTATATGAACTGGGATTTTGGTATTTTATCTTTTCTATTTTACCAAAAAATAGAGATTATTTCAGCTATTTTTCATGCTTTTAACAAATCGGACCAATTTTGAGGGAGCTTTTTGATAAGCAATCTGATTTTCCTCTAAAAATTGCTGGAAATCTTGTTTCCCTTGCTCGTGATTTTCAACTTCAAGCTCTAATTCGTAATCTGTCATATCAAAGTACTGACTTTCATCCAGCGCCATGAGACCAATAGCTGTTTGCATTTCATAGCGAAGTGTCGTTAGACAACCAAGGATCTGCCATTCACTTGTTTTAATACCATGTTTCACCAATTCATTAAGAACCAGTCCCTGAGGAAGTTCTTCCTTAGCCAGATAGTTTTCAGCATCTTTTAGTTGCAATTTTTGATTGTATTCCATGTTTCCAACACTTTGCGGGACTTTGAGTGTCAATTCTGCCCAGTCTTCAAAGGTTCGAATGCGCATAGCAACTTTCTTTTCTCTCAGTTCAAAATCAGGCGTGTCGATGTAGTAATTTTTTTGAAGAACAGGAGTGACACCTGTGAACTGGTCTTTTAGACGATCATATTCATCTTTTTTCAAGAGTGTTTTCAATTCAATTTCTAAATGTTTCATTTTTCTTACCTTTTCTTTATCGTTGAAAGCGGATTATATGATATAATAGCTTTGTATTTATTGTATATGAATCTGGAGAAAAAATCAAAGATATTTTTGAAGGATAATATGAGAACAAGGGAGAATATATGACCATAGAATGGGAAGAATTTCTAGATCCTTACATTCAAGCTGTTGGTGAGTTAAAGATTAAACTACGTGGTATTCGGAAGCAATATCGTAAGCAAAATAGGCATTCTCCGATTGAGTTTGTGACTGGCCGAGTCAAGCCAATTGAGAGCATCAGGGAAAAAATGGCTCGGCGTGGCATTACTTATGCGACCTTAGAGCACGATTTGCAAGATATTGCTGGTTTGCGTGTGATGGTTCAGTTTGTAGATGACGTCAAGGAAGTAGTGGAGATTTTGCGCAAGCGTCAGGATATGCGGATCATACAGGAGCGAGATTACATTACTCATCGAAAAGCATCAGGCTATCGTTCCTATCATGTGGTAGTAGAATATACGGTTGACACTATCAATGGTGCTAAAACCATTTTGGCGGAAATTCAAATACGTACCTTGGCCATGAATTTCTGGGCAACGATAGAACATTCTCTCAACTACAAGTACCAAGGGGATTTCCCAGAGGAGATAAAGAAGCGACTGGAAATTACAGCCAAGATTGCTCATCAGTTGGATGAAGAAATGGGTAAAATTCGAGATGATATCCAGGAAGCCCAGGCACTTTTTGATCCTTTGAGTAGAAAATTAAATGATGGTGTAGGAAACAGTGACGATACAGATGAAGAATACAGGTAAAAGAATTGACCTGATAGCTAATAGAAAACCGCAGAGTCAAAGGGTTTTGTATGAATTGCGAGATCGTTTGAAGAGAAATCAGTTTATACTCAATGATACCAATCCAGATATCGTTATTTCCATCGGTGGGGATGGTATGCTCTTGTCGGCCTTTCATAAGTACGAAAACCAGCTTGACAAGGTCCGCTTCATTGGTGTTCACACTGGACATTTGGGCTTCTATACGGACTACCGTGATTTTGAGTTGGATAAGCTAGTGACTAATTTGCAGCTAGATACCGGAGCAAGAGTCTCTTACCCTGTTCTAAATGTGAAGGTCTTTCTTGAAAATGGTGAAGTGAAGATTTTCAGAGCATTAAATGAAGCCAGCATCCGCAGGTCTGATCGAACCATGGTGGCGGATGTTGTGATTAACGGTGTCCACTTTGAACGTTTTCGTGGAGATGGGCTAACAGTTTCGACACCGACTGGTAGTACAGCCTATAACAAATCACTTGGCGGAGCTGTTTTACACCCAACCATTGAAGCTTTACAATTAACGGAAATTGCTAGCCTTAATAATCGTGTCTATCGAACCCTGGGCTCTTCCATTATTGTTCCTAAGAAGGATAAGATTGAACTCATTCCAACGAGAAACGATTACCATACTATTTCGGTTGACAATAGCGTGTATTCTTTCCGTAATATTGGGCGTATTGAGTATCAAATCGACCATCATAAGATTCACTTTGTCGCATCACCTAGCCATACCAGTTTCTGGAACCGCGTTAAGGATGCTTTTATCGGCGAGGTGGATGAATGAGGTTTGAATTTATCGCAGATGAACATGTCAAGGTTAAGACCTTTTTGAAAAAGCATGAGGTTTCTAAGGGGCTTCTGGCCAAGATTAAGTTTCGAGGTGGAGCTATTCTGGTCAATGATCAACCACAAAATGCAACCTATCTATTGGATATTGGAGACCTTGTTATCATCGATATTCCTGCTGAGGAAGGTTTTGAAACTCTAGAAGCTATCGAGAGACCATTAGACATTCTCTATGAGGATGATCATTTTCTAGTTTTAAATAAACCCTATGGAGTGGCTTCTATTCCTAGTGTCAATCACTCCAATACCATTGCCAATTTTATCAAGGGTTACTACGTCAAGCAAAAATATGAAAATCAGCAGGTTCACATTGTAACTAGACTTGATAGAGATACTTCTGGCTTGATGCTCTTTGCTAAGCACGGCTATGCCCATGCACGATTAGACAAGCAGTTGCAGAAGAAATCTATCGAGAAACGCTACTTTGCCTTAGTTAAAGGTGATGGATATTTGGAATCAAAGGGTGAAATTATTGCTCCGATTGCGCGTGATGAAGACTCTATTATTACCAGACGTGTAGCCAAAGGTGGAAAGTATGCTCATACTTCTTACAAGATTGTAGCATCTTATGGGAATATTCATTTGGTTGACATTCGCCTGCACACTGGTCGAACCCACCAAATCCGAGTCCATTTTTCTCATATTGGTTTTCCTTTGTTGGGAGATGATTTGTACGGTGGTAGTCTAGACGATGGAATTCAGCGTCAAGCCCTGCATTGCCATTACCTATCCTTTTATCATCCATTTTTAGAGCAAGACTTACAATTAGAAAGTCCCTTGCCGGATGATTTTAGCAATCTTATTACCCAGTTATCAACTGATACTCTATAAAAACTGTTTCAGAGTATAATTATTATCTTAAAGGAGAAAACTCATGGAAGTTTTTGAAAGTCTCAAAGCCAACTTAGTTGGTAAAAATGCTCGTATTGTTCTCCCTGAAGGGGAAGAACCTCGTATTCTTCAAGCGACTAAACGCCTGGTAAAAGAAACAGAAGTGATTCCTGTTTTGCTTGGAAATCCTGAAAAAATTAAAATTTATCTTGAAATCGAAGGTATCGAGGACGGTTATGAAGTCATTGATCCTCAACACTACGATAAATTTGAAGAAATGGTTGCTGCCTTGGTAGAACGTCGCAAGGGCAAAATGTCTGAAGAAGATGCACGCAAGGTTTTGGTTGAAGATGTCAACTATTTTGGTGTTATGTTGGTTTACTTGGGATTGGTTGATGGAATGGTGTCAGGAGCGATTCACTCAACAGCTTCAACAGTTCGTCCAGCCCTTCAAATCATCAAAACTCGTCCAAATGTAACTCGTACTTCAGGTGCCTTTCTCATGGTTCGTGGTACTGAACGTTATCTGTTTGGAGACTGTGCCATCAATATCAATCCAGATGCAGAAGCCTTGGCTGAAATTGCTATTAATTCAGCAATCACAGCTAAGATGTTTGGCATCGAACCTAAAATTGCCATGCTGAGCTATTCTACTAAAGGTTCTGGATTTGGTGAAAGCGTTGATAAGGTTGTTGAAGCAACTAAAATTGCTCACGACTTGCGCCCTGACCTTGAAATCGATGGTGAGTTGCAATTTGATGCAGCCTTTGTTCCTGAAACTGCAGCTTTGAAAGCTCCTGGAAGTACAGTAGCTGGTCAAGCAAATGTCTTCATCTTCCCAGGTATCGAGGCAGGAAATATCGGCTACAAGATGGCCGAACGTCTCGGTGGTTTTGCGGCTGTTGGTCCTGTTTTGCAAGGTTTGAACAAGCCAGTTAACGACCTTTCTCGTGGATGTAATGCAGATGATGTTTACAAGTTAACCCTTATCACAGCAGCCCAAGCTGTTCATCAATAAGATTTAGTCCTCTTTCCCTTGGGAAGAGGTTTTTTATACTCAATGAAAATCAAAGAGCAAACTAGGAAACTAGCCGCAGGCTGTACTTGAGTACGGCAAGGCGACGTTGACGTGGTTTGAATTTGATTTTCGAAGAGTATTAATACTAGGAAAAGGACAGTTAGAATCTTCTGTGTTATACTAGAGATATGTTAGATTTGAAAGAATACGGTATTGTCATGTGGCCAGAGGAGAAGATTGTTTCTTTCCGTGAGAAACTTCTTGCCTGGTATGATGAAAACAAAAGAGATTTACCCTGGCGAAGAAGTAAAAATCCTTATCACATCTGGGTATCTGAAATCATGCTCCAGCAGACCAGGGTGGATACGGTTATTCCTTATTACGATCGATTCTTGGACTGGTTTCCAACAGTAGAAAGTTTGGCGAATGCGCCTGAAGAGCGTTTGTTGAAGGCTTGGGAAGGTTTGGGTTATTATTCTCGAGTACGCAATATGCAGGCTGCAGCCCAGCAGATTATGACTGACTTTGATGGTCAATTTCCAAACACTTATGAAGGAATTTCCAGCTTGAAAGGAATTGGTCCCTACACTGCAGGCGCCATTTCTAGTATTGCTTTTAACTTGCCTGAGCCAGCTGTAGATGGTAATGTCATGCGTGTTTTGGCGCGTCTATTTGAAGTCAACCACGATATTGGGATTCCAAGTAATCGTAAAATTTTTCAGGCAATGATGGAAATCTTGATTGATCCAGAGCGTCCGGGTGATTTTAATCAAGCTTTGATGGACTTAGGATCTGATATTGAGGCGCCTGTAAATCCCAGACCAGAAGAAAGCCCAGTTAAGGACTTTAGTGCGGCATATCAGAATGGAACCATGGACCGTTATCCAATCAAGGCTCCCAAGAAAAAGCCAGTTCCCATTTATCTAAAAGCCTTGGTGGTCAAAAATACTCAGGAACAATTTTTACTTGAAAAAAATGAAAGTGAAAAGCTCTTGGCAGGTTTTTGGCATTTCCCCTTGATAGAAGTTGATAACTTTTCGCAAGAAGAGCAGTTTGACCTCTTTCATCAGGTTGCGGAAGAAAGTGTGAACTTTGGTCCCAGTCCAGAGGAGAGTTTTCAGCAGGACTATGACCTAGATGTTGATTGGCTTGATGTTTATTTTGACACTGTCAAGCATGTCTTTAGCCATCGTAAGTGGCATGTTCAAATTGTAGCAGGTCAGGTGACTGATTTTCATAACTTTTCCGATAGGGAAGTTCGCTGGCTTTCACCAGAAGAGTTCAAGGATGTTCCACTTGCCAAACCCCAACAAAAAATCTGGCAGGCTTATGCACAAGCCAAGTTAGACAGTAGCAAAGACTAGCTATTGTGTTTTCTTGTTATTTTTTTGATATAATAGTAGAGAAAAAGGTGAACAAATGAAAAAAATATTAATTGTAGATGATGAAAAACCAATCTCGGATATTATCAAGTTTAATATGACCAAGGAAGGTTACGAGGTTGTAACTGCTTTTAATGGTCGTGAAGCGCTAGAGCAATATGAAGCAGAGCAACCAGATATTATTATTTTGGATTTGATGCTTCCAGAAATTGATGGTTTAGAAGTTGCTAAGACTATTCGCAAGACTAGTAGTGTACCTATTATCATGCTTTCAGCTAAAGACAGTGAATTTGATAAGGTTATCGGTTTAGAACTTGGGGCAGATGACTATGTAACCAAACCCTTCTCAAATCGTGAGTTGCAGGCACGTGTTAAAGCTCTTCTTCGTCGTACGGACTTGGTTTCTGTAGATAATCAGGATTCTGATGAAAAGAAAACCCAACCCTTGCAAATTGGGGACTTGGAGATTGTGCCAGATGCCTATGTGGCTAAGAAATACGGTGAGGAACTAGACTTAACCCACCGTGAATTTGAACTCTTGTACCACTTGGCTTCTCATATCGGTCAAGTGATTACGCGTGAACACTTGCTTGAAACGGTCTGGGGTTATGATTATTTCGGAGATGTTCGGACTGTTGACGTAACCATCAGACGTTTGCGTGAGAAGATTGAAGACACACCAAGTCGTCCAGAGTATATTCTAACACGTCGCGGTGTTGGTTATTATATGAGAAATAATGATTAAACTAATAAAAGACACAGTTTTAACCAGTGATTTTATCTTTATCCTCATTCTACTTGGCTTTATTTTAGTTGTGACCTTGCTTTTACTAGAAAATCGTAGGGATAACATTCGGTTGAAGCAAATCAATCAAAAGGTAAAGGACCTGATTGCAGGAGATTATTCTCAGGTATTGGATATGCAGGGAAGCTCTGAAATCACTAATATTACCAATAATCTTAATGATTTATCAGAAGTAATCCGCTTGACCCAAGAAAATCTGGAACAAGAGAGTAAACGATTACACAGTATCCTCTCATACATGACAGACGGAGTTCTTGCGACCAATCGTCGTGGCAAGATTACTATGATTAACGACATGGCCAAGAAACAGCTAGGTGTTCAGAAGGAAGAGGTTCTCAATAAAAGTATTCTAGAATTGCTTCAGATTGAAGATGAGTATGAACTTCGTGATTTGATTACCCAAATTCCTGAGCTCATGATTGATTCTCAGGATGACAATGGTGAATATCTGAGCCTTCGTGTACGTTTTGCCTTGGTTCGTCGTGAGTCTGGCTTTATTTCTGGTTTGGTTGCTGTTTTACACGATACGACGGAGCAGGAGAAGGAGGAGCGCGAACGGAGACTCTTTGTTTCGAACGTTAGTCATGAGCTACGGACGCCTCTGACTAGTGTAAAATCCTATCTTGAAGCCTTGGATGAGGGGGCCTTGTCAGAACCTGTCGCACCAGACTTTATCAAGGTATCTCTAGATGAAACTAACCGTATGATGCGAATGGTGACGGATCTCCTCCATCTTTCACGGATTGATAATGCGACCAGTCACCTAGATGTGGAACTGATTAACTTTACTGCCTTTATTACCTTTATCCTTAACCGCTTTGATAAGATGAGGGGATCAGACGAAGAAAAGAAATATGAATTGGTCAGAGATTATCCGATTACCTCTGTCTGGATTGAAATTGATACAGACAAGATGACACAGGTGATTGATAATATTCTCAACAATGCCATTAAATATTCTCCAGATGGTGGAAAAATCACAGTGACCATGAAGACAACTGATGATCAGATGATTTTATCCATCTCAGACCAAGGCTTGGGTATTCCTAAGCAGGATTTACCACGTATCTTTGACCGTTTCTACCGTGTGGATCGTGCTAGAAGCCGTGCTCAAGGTGGAACAGGGCTAGGACTGTCTATCGCTAAAGAAATTATCAAACAACATAATGGTTTTATTTGGGCCAAGAGTATATATGGTAAGGGATCAACCTTTACCATTGTGCTCCCTTATGATAAGGATGCAGTGAAGGAAGAAGTATGGGAGGACGAAATAGAAGACCAGAATGAGTGAAACAGGCTTTAAATACAGTATTTTAGCGTCGGGTTCCAGTGGAAATTCCTTTTATCTGGAAACCCCAAAAAAGAAACTTTTAGTGGATGCAGGCTTATCTGGTAAGAAAATCACCAGCCTACTTGCTGAAATAAATCGCAAGCCAGAAGACTTGGATGCCATCTTGATTACCCATGAGCATTCTGACCATATCCATGGAGTCGGTGTGTTGGCTCGCAAGTATGGTATGGATTTGTATGCCAATGAAAAGACCTGGCAGGCTATGGAAAATAGCAAGTATCTTGGCAAGGTAGATTCTTCGCAAAAGCATATCTTTGAAATGGGCAAAACCAAAACCTTTGGAGATATCGACATCGAGAGTTTTGGTGTTAGCCAT
Organism: Streptococcus sp. 27098_8_109; assembly: GCF_041432295.1. Taxonomy (GTDB): domain Bacteria; phylum Bacillota; class Bacilli; order Lactobacillales; family Streptococcaceae; genus Streptococcus. The sequence continues at coordinate 119,776 of NZ_JAPVZJ010000002.1, read as the reverse complement.
GATGCCGTCGCACCGCAGTTCTATCGCTTTATGAAGGATGATAAGAGTTTTGTCATGCTGACTGATACAGGTTATGTTAGTGACCGTATGGCGGGAATTGTCGAAAATGCGGACGGCTATCTTATCGAGTCCAACCATGATGTAGAGATTCTGCGAGCAGGTTCTTATGCTTGGCGACTCAAACAACGAATCCTATCGGATCTCGGTCACCTTTCTAACGAGGATGGTGCCGAAGCTATGATTCGTACCTTAGGAAATCGCACTAAGAAAATCTACCTTGGTCACTTGTCTAAGGAAAACAATATCAAGGAGCTGGCTCACATGACTATGGTCAATCAGCTAGCTCAAGCTGATCTGGGAGTCGGAGTAGACTTTAAGGTTTATGATACCTCACCAGATACCGCAACACCATTGACAGACATATAGAAAGAACGCTGAGAAGGTGTTCTTTTTATATTGACTGAACACCTAAAAAGTAATACAATGGTGTTACCATTAAAAAAGGGAGTGCAAAAAATGACTACTATTACATTAAAAGTTTCTGAAGCTGACAAAACATTTATGAAAGCAATGGCTAAGTTTGAAGGAGTTTCCCTGTCGGAACTTATCCGCACCAAAACTCTTGAAGCTCTAGAAGATGAATACGATGCTCGTGTGGCAGATTTAGCCTATCAAGAGTATTTAGAAGACTTGGAAAAAGGAGTTGAACCCATTACTTGGGAAGAAATGATGCATGATTTAGGCTTGGAGGATGAATAATTTGTATAAATTAGTTCCAACAAGACGTTTCATCAAGCAATTGAAAAAATTGGATCGTTATACGCAGAAGATAATTACAAACTATTTACAAACCAATGTTTTGGAAGACCCAAGACGACACGGAAAGGCTTTGGTTGGTAATCGCGTTGGTCAATGGCGCTATAGAATTGGTAATTATCGAGTTATCGTACAAATTGTAGATGATGAATTAGTCATTGCTACTTTAGAAGTTGGTCATCGGAGAGATATTTATTGAATTAAAGTTGAGTAATAACAGTATAGAAAGTGAGGAGAGTAAAATTTGAAGAAAAAATGGTTTTTTGCAGATTATTATGATACAACAATTATTTTACTTGCTTTAATCTCTGTTATTCTGGTATTACTTGGATTTGCTGAGATGATTGATTTAGACAGTCCTCCATACAGTATTATTGACTTGCTACTTTGGTTTGTGTTTGTGGTAGATTATGGTTGGCGGTTCTTTTCAAGTAAAGCAAAATGGAGGTTTATACTTGAAAATATCTTTGACTTGTTAGCTATCCTTCCTTTAAATGCTATTTTTACAGTATTGCGATTAGGGCGTATCTTCCGCTTAGCAAGGCTGACAAAATTACTGAAACTGACTCGTTTACTTAGAATAATTGGACTTACAGGTAAATTAGAAAGAAATATTAGTAGATTCTTACGGACAAATGGCCTGATTTATATCTTGTATGTTAATATTTTTATTGTTCTAGTAGGAAGTTCAATTTTATCTGTAGTTGAAGAAAAATCTTTCTCAGATAGTCTTTGGTGGGCTCTTGTGACAGTAACCACTGTTGGTTATGGTGATATTGTTCCAGTTTCCCTTTTTGGGAAATGGCTAGCTGTTTTATTAATGTTGGTAGGGATTAGTACAATAGGAATGTTAACAAGTGCCTTTACGAACTTTTTTGTAAAAGATAATCCAGTTGAACAGATAAAACTTGATAAACTCCAAGACGAATTATCGAGCCAAAGAATATTAATAGAGAAACAATCTGAGAAAATCGAAGAACTGCATCGGATGATACAAGATTTGCTTGAAAAAAGGTAACTTTGACCATTTAAAAACCACTCGATGAGTGGCTTTTTTACAATCCTGCAAATTCTTTGATTTCTTGTGCTGACATTGAAGAGTCGCAACGGACATTGATTTGTCCATCTGCAATGTGAACAAAACCTGGTACAGTTGGGATTTCGTAACGTGATCGGAAGTCTTGCAATGCATCTAGTTGACTTGGTTCTTCACTATTGATGAAATAGATGTGTGCTTTTGTTTCAGCTACGACACCTGCCAATGTACCTGCAAATTTACGGCAGTAAGGGCAAGTTTTGCGACCGATAAAGAAGGTTGCAGTTTCTTTTTTATCAAGAGCTTCTTGCGCACGCGCAACTGTAGTGACTTCAAGGTCTTTGATATTATCTAAAAATTGTTCCATGAGATTACCTCGCTTTCATTGATAAGTCTAGTATGCCATAAAGTTTCTAAAATTGCTTAGATTTGATACGAAAAAAGATGAGATTGGTTGGTCTCATCTTTTATAGGACTTTATTTTACAAAAGCATTGATCTCTGCTTCGATGTTAGCAATCTTAGCTTGTGATTCTTCGTTGGTTTCACCTACAACTGCAATGTAGAACTTGATTTTTGGTTCTGTACCTGAAGGGCGAACGGCAATCCATGAACCGTCAGCAAGTGTGTATTTCAACACATCACTTGGAGGAGTTGTCAAATTTGTAACAGTACCGTCAGCAGCAGTGGCAGTTTGAGCCTTGAAGTCTTCTACTACAGTGATAGCTGTTGCATTCCATTCTTTTGGAGCGTTGTTACGGAATTTAGCCATAATCGCTTTGATTTGTTCAGCACCATCAACACCTGAAAGGGTAACAGAGATAGTTTTTTCTGCGTAGTAGCCGTATTCTTTGTAGATTTCTTCGATACCGTCAGCAAGTGTCAAACCACGAGAACGGTAGTAGGCAGCAAGTTCAGCAACGACAAGAACGGCTTGAATAGCGTCTTTATCACGTACGAAAGGTTTAATCAAGTAACCGAAGCTTTCTTCAAATCCCATCATGTATGTGTGATTGTGTTTTTCTTCGAATTCTTGGATTTTTTCAGCGATAAATTTGAAACCTGTCAAAACGTTGAACATGGTTGCGCCGTAGCTTTCAGCAATCTTCGTTACCAAGTCAGTTGATACGATAGATTTGCAGAGGGCTGCGTTTTCTGGAAGAGTTCCAGCGTTTTTGTGGGCTTCCAAGATGTATTTAGCCATGATAGCACCGATTTGGTTACCTGAAAGGTTGAGGTAGCTACCATCTTTTTGAAGAACTTCAACACCAACACGGTCAGCGTCTGGGTCAGTTGCCACAAGAACATCTGCACCAACTTGACGACCAAGTTCTTCAGCAAGGGCAAAGGCTGCTTGGCTTTCTGGGTTTGGAGATTTTACAGTTGAGAAGTCAGGATCGGCAGTTGCTTGCGCTTCAACGACTTGAACAGAGTCAAATCCTGCTTGGGCAAGAGCGCGACGAGCCAACATTTCACCAGTACCATGAAGTGGTGTGTAGACAATTTTCATGTCTTTACCAAATTCTTCAATCAAGGCTGGGTTGATGTTTACGTCCTTAACTTCTTTGAGGTATTCAACATCGACAGCTTCGCCGATAACTTCAATCAAGCCAGAAGCTTTTTCAGCTTCCACATCAGCAACTTCTACAGCAAATGGATTTTCGATTGCACGGATATATGTAGTCAAAGCGTCTGCGTCGTGTGGAGGCATTTGTCCACCGTCTTCACCGTAAACCTTGTATCCGTTAAATGGTGCAGGGTTATGACTGGCTGTGACCATGATACCCGCAAAACAGTTGAGGTGACGAACTGCAAATGATAGTTCTGGAGTTGGACGAAGGCTTTCAAATACGTAAGATTTGATGCCGTGTTTAGCAAGAACTGCCGCAGATTCAAAGGCAAACTCAGGTGAGAAGTGACGGCTATCGTAGGCAATTGCTACACCGCGTTCTTTTTCGTTTCCACCTTTTGACTCAATCAAACGAGCCAATCCTTCAGTAGCTTGGCGAACAACGTAGATGTTGATACGGTTTGTACCCGCACCAATCAAGCCACGCATACCTGCAGTACCAAATTCAAGATTTGTATAGAAGGCATCTTCCTTAGTTTTTTCATCCATATTTTCTAAATCTTGACGAAGGTAGTCAGGAAGTTCCGCAAAATCAACCCATTTCTGGTAATTTTCTTGGTAAGACATTGAAATTCTCCTTTTTGTAAATTGTTTTAACCGTTCACATTATAGCATTTTTTAGCATTTTAGTAAAACCCTAGCATAATTTACAGAAAAGTAGTGACATATGCCGGTTTATCAAGTCTTGAATGCCTTAGGGAAACATGCTATACTACTCTTATGATTATTTTACAAGCTAATAGAATTGAACGTTCTTTTGCAGGAGAGGTTCTTTTTGATAATATTAACCTACAAGTTGATGAACGAGACCGGATTGCTCTCGTTGGGAAAAATGGTGCAGGTAAGTCTACTCTTTTGAAGATTTTGGTTGGAGAAGAGGAGCCAACTAGTGGAGAAATCAATAAGAAAAAAGATATTTCTCTGTCTTACCTAGCCCAAGATAGCCGTTTTGAGTCTGAAAATACCATCTACGATGAAATGCTTCATGTCTTTGATGACTTACGTCGGACGGAGAAACAACTGCGTCAGATGGAGTTAGAGATGGGTGAAAAGTCTGGTGAGGATTTGAACAAACTGATGTCAGATTATGATCGTTTATCTGAGAATTTTCGCCAAGCAGGTGGCTTTACCTATGAAGCTGATATTCGAGCGATTTTGAATGGATTTAAGTTTGACGAGTCTATGTGGCAGATGAAAATTGCCGAGCTTTCAGGTGGTCAAAATACTCGTTTGGCACTTGCCAAAATGCTTCTTGAAAAGCCAAATCTCTTGGTCTTGGACGAGCCAACTAACCACTTAGATATTGAAACTATAGCCTGGCTAGAGAATTACTTGGTAAATTATAGCGGTGCCCTCATTATCGTCAGCCACGACCGTTATTTCTTAGATAAGGTTGCGACAATTACGCTAGATTTGACCAAGCATTCCTTGGATCGTTATGTGGGGAATTACTCTCGTTTTGTTGAGTTAAAGGAGCAAAAGCTAGCTACTGAGGCAAAAAACTATGAAAAGCAACAAAAGGAAATCGCTGCTCTGGAAGACTTTGTCAATCGCAATCTAGTACGTGCTTCGACGACCAAACGAGCCCAATCTCGACGCAAACAACTGGAAAAAATGGAGCGTTTGGACAAACCTGAAGCTGGCAAGAAATCAGCCAACATGACCTTCCAGTCTGAAAAAACGTCGGGCAATGTTGTTTTGACTGTTGAGAATGCAGCTATTGGCTATGATGGGGAAATATTGTCAGATCCTATCAACCTAGACCTTCGTAAGATGAATGCTGTTGCTATTGTTGGACCAAATGGTATTGGCAAGTCAACCTTTATCAAGTCTATTGTGGACCAGATTCCTTTTATCAAGGGTGAGAAGCGCTTTGGCGCCAATGTTGAGGTTGGTTACTATGACCAAACCCAAAGCAAGCTGACACCAAGTAATACTGTACTGGATGAACTCTGGAATGATTTTAAACTGACACCAGAAGTTGAAATTCGTAACCGTCTAGGTGCCTTCCTTTTCTCAGGAGATGATGTTAAAAAATCAGTCGGCATGCTGTCTGGTGGCGAGAAAGCCCGTTTACTTCTCGCTAAACTTTCCATGGAAAACAACAACTTCTTGATTCTGGATGAGCCAACCAACCACTTGGATATTGATAGCAAGGAAGTGTTGGAAAATGCCTTGATTGACTTTGATGGAACTCTTCTATTCGTCAGTCACGACCGTTACTTTATCAATCGTGTGGCAACTCATGTACTGGAATTGTCTGAGAATGGATCAACTCTCTATCTTGGAGATTACGACTACTATGTCGAGAAGAAAGCAGAAGTAGAAATGATTCAAACTGAGGAAATTTCAACTACTAATCAAGCAAAAGAAGCAAGTCCAGTTAATGACTATCAAGCTCAGAAAGAAAGTCAAAAAGAAGCCCGTAAACTCATGCGACAAATCGAAAGTCTAGAAGCTGAAATCGAAGAGTTAGAAAGTCAAAGCCAAGACATTTCTGAACAAATGTTGGAAACAAACGATGCCGGCAAACTGGTGGAATTGCAGGCTGAACTGGACAAAATCAGCCATCGTCAGGAAGAAGCTATGCTTGAGTGGGAAGAATTATCAGAGCAGGTGTAAGATTTCTAAGTTTTCTGCCCTTCTCCATTGTGAGGAGGGCTTAATTTATGGTAAAATGGTTTTATGAATAAAAGAATGAATGAGTTAGTCGCCTTGCTCAATCGCTATGCGACTGAGTATTATACCAGCGATAATCCGTCGGTTTCAGACAGTGAGTATGACCGTCTTTACCGTGAGTTGGTCGAGTTAGAAACTGCTTATCCAAAGCAAGTGTTAGCAGACAGTCCGACCCATCGTGTTGGTGGCAAGGTTTTAGATGGTTTTGAAAAATACAGTCATCAGTATCCTCTTTATAGTTTGCAGGATGCTTTTTCACGTGAGGAGCTTGAAGCTTTTGATGCGCGTGTTCGTAAGGAAGTGGCTCTTCCAACCTATATTTGTGAGCTAAAAATCGATGGCTTGTCTATCTCGCTGACTTATGAAAAGGGGATTTTAGTTGCTGGGGCAACGCGTGGAGATGGTTCTATTGGTGAAAATATCACAGAAAATATCAAACGTGTTAAGGACATTCCTTTGACTTTGCCAGAAGAACTAGATATCACAGTTCGTGGGGAATGTTATATGCCACGCGCTTCTTTTGACCATGTTAACCAAGCTCGCCAAGAAAATGGAGAGCCTGAATTTGCCAATCCTCGTAATGCGGCAGCAGGCACCCTGCGTCAGTTGGATACAGCAGTAGTTGCCAAGCGAAATCTTGCGACTTTCCTTTATCAAGAAGCCAGCCCGTCAACTCGTGATAGTCAAGAAAAAGTTTTGACGCACCTTGAACAACTAGGTTTTGTAGTCAATCCTAAGCGAATTCTGGCTGAAAATATAGATGAAATCTGGGATTTTATCCAAGAAGTAGGACAAGAACGGGAAAATCTGCCTTACGATATTGATGGAGTGGTAATCAAGGTCAATGACCTAGCAGGTCAAGAAGAACTCGGTTTTACCGTTAAGGCTCCAAAGTGGGCAGTAGCCTACAAGTTCCCAGCTGAAGAAAAAGAAGCACAACTCCTATCAGTTGATTGGACAGTTGGTCGTACGGGCGTTGTGACTCCAACTGCCAATCTGACTCCCGTTCAGCTTGCTGGGACAACTGTTAGCCGTGCAACTCTGCACAATGTGGATTATATTGCTGAAAAAGATATCCGCAAAGACGACACGGTTATCGTTTATAAAGCTGGAGATATTATCCCTGCTGTTTTACGTGTGGTAGAGTCCAAACGGGTTTCTGAAGAAAAACTAGATATCCCTACAAACTGCCCAAGTTGTGACTCTGATTTGTTGCACTTTGAAGATGAAGTGGCCCTGCGTTGTATCAATCCGCGTTGTCCTGCCCAAATCATGGAAGGTTTGATCCACTTTGCCTCTCGAGATGCTATGAATATTACAGGCCTTGGTCCATCTATTGTTGAGAAGCTTTTCGCTGCCAATTTAGTCAAGGATGTGGCGGATATTTATCGTTTGCAAGAAGAAGATTTCCTCCTTTTAGAGGGGGTCAAGGAAAAGTCTGCTGCTAAACTGTATCAAGCCATTCAAGCATCTAAGGAAAATTCTGCCGAGAAGCTCTTATTTGGTTTGGGAATTCGCCATGTCGGAAGCAAGGCCAGTCAGCTTTTACTCCAACATTTTCACTCGATTGAAAATCTGGCTCAGGCAGATCCAGAGGAAGTGGCTAGTATTGAAAGTCTGGGTGGTGTGATTGCCAAGAGTCTCCAGACTTATTTTGCGACAGAAGGCTCTGAAATTCTCCTCAGAGAATTGAAAGAAGCTGGGGTCAATCTGGATTATAAAGGTCAGACTGTAGTGGCAGATGCGACCTTGTCAGGTTTGACCGTTGTATTGACTGGAAAATTGGAACGTCTCAAGCGCTCAGAAGCTAAAAGCAAACTCGAAAGTTTGGGTGCCAAGGTAACAGGCAGTGTGTCTAAAAAGACCGACCTCGTCGTGGCAGGAGCAGACGCTGGAAGCAAACTTCAAAAAGCACAAGAACTTGGTATCGAAGTTCGAGATGAAGCTTGGCTAGAAAGCCTGTAATGATCGTTTAAAAACAGAGTTTAGATAATATGACTATGTTTGTTAATTGAGACGAGATTGACAAAAATTTATTAGTGAAATAGAAAGAAAATAGAAGTAAAAAGGAAAAATAAAAAATGTATAACTACCCTATGCGCATTCATTATCATCGCAAGAATGGAGAATACGATACTTGCTCTTTTGTAAAAAGTCATGACCAGCGAATTGATTTGCTGACCTACAAAGAAGATTATTTTGGTGCCTTATTTAGTTTTGAACACCCAAGTGCTTATGCCGTAGAAAGCTTGAATTTTGTGGTTCATACAGGTCAAACCAGTAAGGAATATGCTATCCGTTTTAATCACTATCCTCTTTTAACAGAAGTCTGGATTTTGGAAGGGGATGATAGGATTTATTATTCTGAAAATCCTGCTATTGCCAGTCCTTTCTATAAAAATCAAAATCCTTTTGCCTTTGATAAGGCTATTAACAGTGCCAGTTTTGACCATCATTGGGGTTACCAAGGTGAATTGGGTTGCCATGTAGAGGATAATCAAGCTCATTTTGCTCTCTGGGCTCCAACAGCGACAGAAGTGCAGGTTGTCGTTTATGAATCAGCTGCTAATGATGCTCCTGTTTGGAAGACATTTGAGATGGAGAGAGGCAATAGCTATTCCTATAATCATAAGGACAATACAATCGGTGTCTGGAGTTTGGATGTTGAGGAAGATTTGACTGGTAAGGCTTATCAGTATCAAGTCCAATTTCCTCACCACCAAACACTGACACGCGATCCTTATACCATTGCAACCAGTCCTGATGGCAAACGTTCAGCTATTCTGAGCCATGCAGAAAAGCAAGTTGAAAACTTTGAGGTTAAGCACGGTTCAGAGGCTACTTGGCGTTTGACAAATCCATGTAAGTCAGTTATTTGTGAAATGCACATTCGTGATTTGACCAAATCACCGACCTCAGGTGTGGATGAACATCTTCGCGGAACTTTCTTGGGTGCTGCTCAGACTGGAACGGTTAACCAGTATGGTCAGTCAACTGCTTTTGATTACATCAAGAAGCTGGGCTACAATTATGTTCAGTTGCAACCAATTGCAGACCGTCACAAAGAATACGATGCGGATGGGAATGTAACCTACAACTGGGGTTATGACCCACAAAACTATAATGCACCAGAAACGAGCCTTTCAACAAATCCAGAGGATCCAGCTCAGGTTATTCGTGATTTGAAGATGATGGTTCAAGCCTATCACGATGCGGGTATCGGTGTCATTATGGATGTGGTCTATAACCATACTTTTTCAGTTGTTGATGCACCATTCCAAACAACTGTCCCTGATTACTACTATCGTATGAATCCAGATGGTACTTTCCAAAATGGAACGGGGGTTGGAAATGAAACAGCCAGTGAACACGAAATGTTCCGTAAGTACATGATTGACTCTCTTCTATACTGGGTGCAGGAATACAATATTGACGGCTTCCGTTTTGACTTGATGGGAATTCATGATGTCAAGACCATGCAGATGATTCGTCAGAGCTTGGATGAAATTGACCCTAACATTATCCTCTATGGAGAAGGATGGGATATGGGAACAGGTCTTGCACCTTATGATAAGGCTAAGAAGGACAATGCCTACCAGATGCCTAACATCGGTTTCTTTAATGACAATCAGCGTGATGCTGTCAAAGGTGGAGAAGTTTATGGTGCTATCAAGTCAGGTTTTGTTAGTGGTGCTGCGACAGAGCCAATTCTTGCCAAAGCAATTCTAGGCAGTCGTGAATTAGGAACCTATACACATCCAAATCAAGTGCTTAACTATGTAGAGGCCCATGACAATTACAATCTTCACGATTTGTTGGCAACCCTACATCCAGACCAAAGTTCAGAGCAAATCATGCGCAAGGTCGAAACTGCCACAGCCATGAATCTGCTCATGCAGGGGATGGCCTTTATGGAAATCGGTCAAGAATTTGGTCGTACCAAACTGGTTGCGACTGGTGAAAATGGTGAGCTGACCCATGATGATAGAGAACGTGCTATGAATAGCTATAATGCTCCAGACAGTGTGAACCAAGTGAACTGGGACTTGCTTAATGAGCGTCAAGATAGTATTGAGTTTATCCGTCAGATGATTCGATTGAAGACAGAAAGCAGTGCCTTTTCTTACCCAACTTATGATGAGATTTACCATCATGTTTTTGTTCATTCAGCCAACGAACATAGTGGTTGGATTGTCTATGAGATTCAAGGGGAAGAGCATTTACTGGTTGTATTTAATGCTAAAGGGCAAGACTTCCAGTTTGAAAATGCTGGAAATATAGAACTATTGGTGACCAATAGCCATTTAAGTGATAAAGACATGGTTGGTGGCGTCAGTGCCAGCGTCTTTAAAGTTTTGTAGAATAGATTTACAATTTTATTTTTGTATGATTATATCAGAATATTTTTAAAAAATTAAAGGCTTTTCTATGGGTAGTGATGTTTTTTTTGATTATTTTTTGAAATCACTTAGGTTTCATCTTGGTGATAGGTGTAAGGATATTGGATTTATAGAGTTTGTTAAAGATGAAAATAATAGTTTTATTATTATAAAGGATTATATTTTAGAATCATTAGTGGTGTTGTCAAATATTTTGAGTAAGGAGAGGATTGTGTTTTCTTGTGGGGTTATTCATAGTAAGGGGGGAGTTACTGGAGTAGAAGTATGTATGAATGTATTAGAGTTAGAAAGATTAAATAATTTGTATAAGATATAGTTTTGAAGAATATTAAAAAACATAATGGCAATTGTCTATGTAGGATGTGTGCAGTTTATAGCATAAGTGTTTCCTAACGAAGTAAAGTATAGTGCGTTATACTTTACTTGGAAGTGGTGCCGAAAATATGCTAAACTACTATAAAAACAATAAAATCAGGAGATTCGTTTCCTGATTTATTTTTTTACTTAAAATTATATTTTTGTTAGCTAAATAACGAACTTTATGATAGTATTATAAAAAAACAATTCGTTTTCAAAGCGTTTCTGAAAATTTCTTGATTTACAAGTGAACACATCAGTGAATTTGTTGAAGACTTTCAAAAGATTTTTTTGCAAATTCCGTAATTTACTTGAATCTTCCCTAAAAAGGTAGTATAATAAATCTATAGAAAACGCTTACAGAATTAGGAGGGTGTATGGATAAGAAACAAGCTTTAGAAACCTTTATGACAGGTGAAAATTTTCACCTCCAGCACTATCTGGGAGCTCATAGGGAAGAAAAAAATGGAGAGTATGGCTATACTTTTCGTGTGTGGGCGCCTAATGCTCAGGCTGTTCACTTGGTAGGGGATTTCACCAATTGGGTTGAAAATCAAATTCTGATGGAACAGAATGAATTTGGAGTCTGGGAAGTCTTTACCAGTCTTGCTCAAGAAGGCCAAATTTATAAGTACCATATCACGCGTGCAAATGGTCATCAGCTGATGAAGATTGACCCTTTGGCTGTACGGTATGAGGCACGACCTGGTACTGGGGCTATTTTAACAGAAATCCCAGAGAAAAAATGGAAGGATGGTCTCTGGCTAGCTCGTAGGAAACGTTTGAGTTTTGAAGAGCGTCCGGTCAATATTTACGAAGTTCATGCTGGATCGTGGAAGAGAAATCCAGATGGAAGTCCTTATAGTTTTGCTCAATTGAAAGATGAACTCATTCCTTACTTGGTTGAGATGAACTATACTCACATTGAGTTTATGCCTTTGATGTCTCACCCTCTCGGTTTGAGTTGGGGTTACCAGCTTATGGGGTACTTTGCTTTAGAGCATGCCTATGGTCGTCCTGAAGAATTTCAAGATTTTGTTGAGGAATGTCACTTAAACAATATTGGCGTTATTGTAGACTGGGTACCTGGTCACTTTACTATCAATGATGATGCCTTGGCCTATTATGATGGAACACCGACTTTTGAATACCAAGACCATAATAAGGCTCACAACTATGGTTGGGGAGCTCTCAATTTTGACCTTGGAAAAAATGAAGTCCAGTCCTTCTTGATTTCTAGTATTAAGTTTTGGATTGATTTTTACCATTTAGATGGTATTCGTGTGGATGCAGTTAGCAACATGCTCTATCTTGATTATGATGATGCACCATGGACGCCTAACAAGGATGGTGGCAATCTAAACTACGAAGGCTATTATTTCTTAAAACGCTTGAATGATGTCATTAAACAAGCTCATCCAGATGTTATGATGATAGCTGAGGAAAGTTCATCAGCTACTCAGATTACTGACACCAAGGATTCAGATGGTCTAGGATTTGACTACAAGTGGAATATGGGCTGGATGAATGATATCCTCCGTTTCTATGAAGAAGATCCGATTTACCGTAAATATGACTTTAATCTGGTGACTTTCAGCTTTATGTATGTCTTCAAGGAGAATTATCTCTTACCATTCTCGCATGATGAAGTGGTTCATGGTAAGAAGAGTATGATGCATAAGATGTGGGGAGATCGTTATAATCAATTCGCAGGCTTACGCAATCTTTACACTTACCAAATTTGTCACCCTGGTAAGAAATTGCTTTTCATGGGTAGCGAATACGGCCAATTCCTAGAATGGAAATCTGAAGAACAGTTGGAATGGTCTAACCTAGAAGACCCAATGAATGTGAAGATGAAGTATTTTACATCTCAGCTAAACAAGTTCTACAAAGACCACCGCTGTCTGTGGGAAATTGATACCAGCTATGATGGCATTGAAATTATTGATGCGGATAATCGAGACCAGAGTGTTCTTACCTTCATCCGTAAGGGTAAGAAGGACGACATGCTAGTCTGCGTCTTTAATATGGCACCTGTTGAACGAAAAGATTTTACAATCGGACTTCCTGTTGCAGGGATCTATGAAGAAGTCTGGAATACTGAGTTAGAAGAGTGGGGAGGCGTTTGGAAAGAACATAATCAAACTGTGCAAACGCAAGAAGGACTATGGAAAGATTATGAGCAGACCTTGACCTTTACCCTACCGGCTATGGGAGCAAGTATATGGAAAATCAAACGTCGCTTGAAACCTACTAAAACCGTCACAAGTAAAAACCAAAAAGGAGTAGAAAATGAAGAATGAAATGTTAGCTTTGATTCTTGCCGGTGGGCAAGGAACTCGTCTCGGTAAACTCACTCAGAGCATCGCAAAACCAGCTGTGCAATTTGGTGGGCGCTACCGTATCATTGACTTTGCTCTTTCAAACTGTGCCAACTCAGGTATCAACAATGTTGGAGTTATTACACAGTACCAACCACTTGCTCTCAACAACCATATTGGGAATGGTTCAAGCTGGGGACTAGATGGTATCAATTCTGGTGTCTCTATTCTTCAACCTTATTCTGCAAGTGAAGGAAATCGTTGGTTTGAGGGGACTAGCCACGCTATTTACCAAAATATTGACTATATAGACAGTGTTAATCCTGAGTATGTCTTGATTCTGTCTGGGGATCACATCTATAAAATGGATTATGATGATATGCTCCAGTCTCACAAGGATAATAATGCCAGCTTGACAGTAGCAGTTTTAGATGTCCCTCTTAAAGAAGCTAGTCGTTTTGGTATCATGAACACAGATGCTAATAATCGTATCGTTGAATTTGAAGAAAAACCAGCTCAACCTAAATCTACAAAGGCTTCTATGGGTATTTACATCTTTGATTGGCAACGTCTTCGCAATATGCTTGTTGCTGCTGAAAAGAGCAATGTCGATATGTCAGACTTTGGTAAGAATGTCATTCCAAATTACCTTGAGTCAGGTGAAAGTGTCTATGCTTACGAATTTAATGGTTACTGGAAAGACGTTGGTACGATTGAGTCACTTTGGGAAGCCAACATGGAGTACATTTCTCCAGAAAATGCCTTGGATAGCCGTAACCGTCAATGGAAGATTTACTCAAGAAACTTAATTTCACCACCAAACTTCCTTGGGGCAAATGCTCACGTGGAAGATTCCTTGGTTGTTGATGGCTGTTTCGTAGATGGAACTGTTAAACATTCTATCCTCTCAACAGGTGCGCAAGTTCGCGAAGGGGCAGAAGTAGTAGATTCAGTTATCATGAGTGGTGCAATTGTTGGTCAGGGAGCTAAAATCAAACGTGCCATTATTGGTGAAGGTGCAGTTATTTCTGATGGTGTCGAAATTGATGGAACAGAAGAAGTACAAGTTGTAGGATATGATGAAGTAGTGGGGGTAGCAACAGATGAAGATTGATAAATATTCTGCCATTTTAGGAAACACAGTTGGTTTTCATGATATGTCAACATTGACCGACCACCGTCCAGTAGCTAGTTTGCCATTTGGTGGTAAATATCGTTTGATTGATTTCCCGCTTTCAAGTCTTGCTAATGCTGGTGTGCGTAGTATTTTCGGTATTTTCCAACAAGACAATATCAGCTCAGTCTTTGACCATATCCGTTCTGGGCGTGAGTGGGGCTTGTCAACCCTTCTTAGCCATTATTATCTAGGTATTTACAATACCCGTGTGGAAAGTAGTACAGTTGGAAAAGAATACTATCATCAGCTTCTTACTTATTTGAAGCGTTCTGGTTCAAACCAAACAGTTTCACTTAACTGTGATGTTTTGATTAACATTGATTTGAATCAAGTATTCCACCTACACAGTACAACAAAAGGGCCTATCACTGTAGTTTATAAAAAACTAGCTAAGAAAGACATTTCAGAAGTAAATGCGATTTTGGAAGTGGATGAAACAGACCATGTTCGTTCTCATAAACTCTTTGATAGTAAATCATCAGATGAAGTCTATAATATGTCCACAGATATCTTTGTCGTTGATACACCGTGGTTAATTGAACGTTTGGAAGAAGAAGCTAAGAAAGAACATCCAGAGAAATTGCGTTATGTTTTACGGGATTTGGCGGCAAAAGAAGGGGCTTTTGCCTACGAGTACACAGGTTATCTGGCAAATATTCATTCTGTAGAGTCTTATTACCAAGCTAATAAAGATATGCTTGAATCTCAAAAATTCTACTCTCTATTTACTCCAAACCAAAAGATTTACACAAAGGTAAAAAACGAAGAGCCAACTTATTATGCTAATACATCTAAGGTAAGCACTTCTCAGTTTGCCTCTGGTAGTATCATTGAAGGTCAAGTGGCTAATTCTGTTTTATCACGTAATATTCATGTCCATAAGGATAGCTTGGTTAAAGATAGCATCTTATTCCCTCGTGTTGTTATTGGAGAAGGTGCTCAGGTAGAATATGCTATCTTGGACAAGGGTGTTGAAGTTGCGGATGGAGTTGTGATCCGTGGAACTGCAGAACATCCAGTCGTCGTTAAGAAAGGTAGCAAAGTAACAGAGGATATTCATTCATGAAAATTTTATTTGTAGCAGCTGAGGGTGCGCCCTTTTCAAAAACAGGTGGTTTGGGAGACGTCATTGGCGCTCTTCCTAAATCACTGGTAAAAGCGGGCCATGAAGTTGCAGTAATTTTACCCTACTATGACATGGTAGAGGCTAAATTTGGAAATCAGATTGAAGATGTTCTTCATTTTGAGGTGAGTGTTGGTTGGCGCAGACAGTATTGTGGGATTAAGAAAACAGTCTTAAACGGTGTGACCTTCTACTTTATTGACAACCAATATTATTTCTTCCGTGGTCATGTTTACGGCGATTTTGATGACGGAGAACGCTTTGCTTTCTTCCAACTGGCTGCCATTGAGGCTATGGAAAGGATTGACTTTATTCCTGACCTTCTCCATGTTCATGACTACCATACAGCCATGATACCGTTCTTGTTAAAGGAAAAATACCGTTGGATTCAAGCTTATCAAGGAATTAAAACTGTTTTAACCATTCATAATTTAGAATTCCAAGGACAATTTTCAGAAGGAATGTTATGGGATTTGTTTGGAGTTGGCTTTGAACGGTATGCTGATGGAATCCTTCGCTGGAATAACTGTCTGAACTGGATGAAGGCTGGTATTCTCTATGCAGACCGTGTTTCAACCGTTTCGCCTAGTTATGCTCATGAAATTATGACTAGTCAGTTCGGATGTAACTTGGATCAGATTCTTCGAATGGAATCTGGCAAGGTCTCTGGTATCGTGAATGGGATTGATGCTGACCTGTATAATCCTCAGACGGATGCTCTTTTAGATTATCATTTTAATCAGGAAGATTTGTCTGGAAAAGCACAAAATAAGGCGAAATTACAAGAGAGAGTTGGCTTGCCTGTTAGAGCTGATGTTCCACTGGTGGGAATTGTTTCTCGTTTGACACGTCAAAAAGGTTTTGATGTGGTGGTCGAAAGTCTGCACCATATCTTGCAAGAAGATGTTCAGATTGTTCTTTTGGGTACTGGAGATCCAGCCTTTGAAGGAGCTTTCTCATGGTTTGCTCAGATTTATCCTGATAAGTTATCAGTAAATATCACTTTTGATGTCAAACTAGCTCAAGAAATCTACGCTGCTTGTGATCTCTTCCTCATGCCGAGTCGTTTTGAACCGTGTGGCTTGTCTCAAATGATGGCGATGCGTTACGGAACCTTGCCATTGGTTCATGAAGTTGGTGGCTTGCGAGATACTGTCCGCGCCTTTAATCCAATCGAAGGAAGCGGTACGGGCTTTAGCTTTGACAATCTATCTCCTTATTGGTTAAATTGGACTTTCCAAACAGCATTGGACTTGTATCGAAACCATCCTGATGTTTGGAGAAACTTACAAAAACAAGCTATGGAGTGCGATTTCTCATGGGATACAGCTTGCAAGTCATATCTTGACTTGTATCATAGTTTAGTTAATTAATAGATAAAATCGTATGATGACTTCATACGATTTTTGGGCTGTTTAGAGAGGAGAGCTTATGTCTCAAATAAAAGGCTTGTGTGTCATGGATGTCGATGGAACCTTAATCCTAGAAGAAGTGATTGACCTTTTGGGAAGAGAGGTAGGTTGTGAGGAGGAAATTGCGCAGCTTACAAGTCGGGCAATGAGAGGAGAGTTAGACTTTGAAAGTAGTTTAATCAAAAGAGTTTCCTTTTTGGAAGGTCTTCCTGTTTCTGTATTTGAGAAAGTCTTCAACACTATTCATCTAACGTCAAATGCTCAGGAATTCATTTCCATTCTCCAAAAGAATGGCATCCTAGTTGGTTTGGTGTCCGGTGGATTTATACCAATAGTTGAAAGACTAGCAAAATCTCTAGGGATTACCTATTTCTCTGCCAACCAGCTTGAAGTCAAAGACGGTCTTCTAACAGGAAAATTAGTTGGAAAAATGATAAGTCCTGAAATCAAACAAGCAACTCTGGAACAATGGAGAAAGGAACTCCAACTCCCTAAAGAAAGAACAGTTGCAATCGGTGATGGGGCTAATGACTTATTAATGTTGAAATCAGCAGGACTAGGAATTGCTTTTTGTGCTAAAGAAGTGCTGAAACAAGAAATACCACATCATGTTGACAAGAGGGATTTTTTAGAAGTTCTTCCTTTGATTGACTTTTTAGAATGAGGGAAAATATGAAGATTGTAATTGCACCAGATTCATTTAAGGAAAGTTTGACCGCTAATCAGGTAGCAGAAGCTATTAAAAGAGGATTCCAAGAATCGCTTGCAGATGTAGACTGTCTCCTCTGCCCTGTTGGTGATGGGGGAGAAGGCACTGTAGATGCTATCCGACATTCTCTTGACCTAGAAGAAAAATGGATCCAAGTGACAGGGCCTTTTGGCCAAGAAGAAGCCATGCGCTATTTTAAAAAAGGGGAATTAGCCCTGTTTGAAGTTGCTGATTTGGTTGGCCTTGGAAAAATTTCGCTAGAGGAACGAAATCCACTTCAAATTCAAACTTGTGGTACTGGAGAGTTGATTCGTCATCTCATTAATAAAGGAATTAAAGATATTTATATTGGCGTTGGTGGTACGGCCAGTAATGACGGAGGTATTGGAATTGCTGCTGGTTTAGGTTATCAATTTTATGATAGGGATGGAAATAGCTTGCCCGCTTGCGGTCAGTTCTTACTAAACTTAGCTTCTGTTTCAACAGAAAATTGCTATAAAATTCCTGAAGATGTTCACATTCGTATTTTAGCAGATGTCGTTAGTCCCTTATGTGGACATCAAGGTGCAACCTACACTTTTGGAAAGCAAAAAGGCCTATATCCTACTATGTTTGAGGCAGTAGATCAGGCGATACAAAATTTTTATGAAAAAGTCTCCCCTGCAACATTGCAACTTAAAGGAGCAGGAGCTGGTGGAGGCATTGCTGGCGGTTTGTGTGCCTTTGCTCAGTCAAGTATCGTATCTGGAATTGACACCTGCCTGCACTTGATTGACTTTGATAAGAAAGTATCTGATGCTGACTTGGTTATTGTTGGAGAAGGAAGGTTAGATTGTCAAAGTTTAGTAGGTAAAGCGCCTATTGGTGTTGCAAAAAGAACCCCTGTCGGAGTTCCTGTCATTGCTATTTGTGGTAGTCTTGCTGAAGATTTACCTTCCTTACCATTTGAGAATATCCAAGCGGCTTTTTCAATTTTGGAGAAAAGTGAACCTTTAGAAGATAGTTTGAAAAATGCCAGTCTCTATTTGGAGCACACGGCTGCCAATATAGGGCATTTATTAAATATGCGCAAGATCTAGCCAAACCATTTCTTCCAGATGGATGTTTTGGCTGGTTCTTCCTTTTTAACTTCCCAAAGTTTTGCAAAAGCAAGTCGAAGGTCCTTTTCTTCTACTTGTACTGGTGCATTGCTATGGATAATCAGGCCAAAAGGAGAAGAAGTATGCTCTTCAGATACAATGGTAGCTTGACTATCAGTTTCTTTAGCTTCTTTTAAGTAGAAAACTTGCTTGTCAAATTCGACATTTGGTGAAATCTTCACAAATAGTGGTTCTGCTTTTTCCTGAAGGTTTTCTAAAATAGATAAAAAGCCTTTTTCTAACTGAGGGCTATTTGCTGTGTCAATATCTGCATATCCAAGAACTCTTTCCTCAAAAGTGCCAAGATAGCGTCTTTGCTCATCCGGATTTAATTTTGAGCCACCATGAGCTTTTTCAAGTAATTGTTTTGATAAATCTGTCATGAAAACAGTATATCATAAAAGTTAGAATAAAACAGATAAAAGAAAGCGATTACTTTATAAAGTTAAGGAAAATTTGCACAAAGATAACGTTTTTTCTTGAAAAAGGAGGGGTTTTAAGGTATAATAGAGGAGTAAAAAATATAACTCAATAAGGAGAATAAGAAATGTCAATTATTACTGATGTTTACGCTCGCGAAGTCCTAGACTCACGCGGTAACCCAACACTTGAAGTAGAAGTATATACTGAATCAGGTGCTCATGGACGTGGTATGGTTCCATCAGGAGCTTCTACTGGTGAACACGAAGCAGTTGAACTTCGTGACGGTGACAAATCTCGTTACGGTGGTCTTGGTACTCAAAAAGCTGTTGACAACGTAAACAACATTATTGCTGAAGCAATCATCGGCTATGATGTACGTGATCAACAAGCTATCGACCGTGCTATGATCGCTCTTGACGGTACTCCTAACAAAGGTAAATTGGGAGCAAACGCAATCCTTGGTGTGTCTATCGCTGTAGCTCGTGCTGCTGCTGACTACCTTGAAATCCCACTTTACAGCTACCTTGGTGGATTCAACACTAAAGTTCTTCCAACTCCAATGATGAACATCATCAATGGTGGATCTCACTCAGATGCTCCAATCGCTTTCCAAGAATTCATGATCGTACCTGCTGGTGCACCTACATTCAAAGAAGCTCTTCGTTGGGGTGCTGAAATCTTCCACGCTCTTAAGAAAATCCTTAAATCTCGTGGTCTTGAAACAGCCGTAGGTGACGAAGGTGGATTTGCTCCTCGTTTCGACGGAACTGAAGATGGTGTAGAAACTATCATCGCTGCTATCGAAGCTGCTGGTTATGTTCCAGGTAAAGACGTATTTATCGGATTTGACTGTGCATCATCAGAATTCTACGATAAAGAACGCAAAGTTTACGATTACACTAAATTTGAAGGTGAAGGCGCTGCTGTTCGTACTGCTGAAGAACAAATCGCTTACCTTGAAGGATTGGTTGACAAATACCCTATCATACTTATCGAAGATGGTATGGATGAAAACGACTGGGAAGGTTGGAAAGCTCTTACTGAACGTCTTGGTGGTAAAGTTCAATTGATTGGTGACGACCTCTTCGTAACAAACACTGATTACCTTTCACGTGGTATCGAAGAAGGTGCTGCTAACTCAATCCTTATCAAAGTTAACCAAATCGGTACTCTTACTGAAACATTCGACGCTATCGAAATGGCGAAAGAAGCTGGTTACACTGCCGTTGTATCACACCGTTCAGGTGAAACTGAAGATTCAACAATCGCTGATATCGCAGTTGCAACAAACGCAGGACAAATCAAGACTGGTTCACTTTCACGTACAGACCGTATCGCTAAATACAACCAATTGCTTCGCATCGAAGACCAACTTGGTGAAGTAGCAGAATATCGTGGATTGAAATCATTCTACAACCTTAAAAAATAAAATAGTTCAGTGAACTATTTTATCCCGAACCTTGAAATTCAAAAGTTCGGCCGTTGATTTAACAACGTTTCTAGCCCCTCGGATTTTTTCCGAAGGGCTATTTTTGTATTTAGGGGACAAAAAAGGGGCAAAACATTTCAAGACAGTTCATTTACCAAAAAATACGATTCTGCTAATATAATTGAAAATGATGGAAAAAAGGGTGGATTTATGATATACTTTAATGTAGGACCTTTTTAGAAATTTTGAAAGAGCATAAAAAATTTAGAATGAGAAAAATTGTTATCAATGGTGGATTGCCCTTGCAAGGTGAAATCACTATTAGCGGTGCTAAAAATAGCGTTGTGGCCTTAATTCCAGCTATTATTTTGGCTGATGATGTGGTGACTTTGGATTGTGTTCCAGATATTTCCGATGTTGCTAGTCTTGTCGAAATCATGGAGTTAATGGGTGCTACCGTTAAGCGTTATGACGATGTGTTAGAGATTGATCCACGAGGTGTTCAAAATATTCCAATGCCTTATGGGAAAATCAATAGTCTTCGTGCATCTTATTATTTTTATGGAAGTCTTTTAGGTCGCTTTGGTGAAGCTACTGTTGGTTTACCTGGTGGATGTGATTTGGGACCTCGCCCTATTGACTTACACCTTAAGGCTTTTGAAGCTATGGGAGCAACTGTTAGCTACGAGGGAGATAACATGAAGTTATCTGCCAAAGATACAGGACTTCACGGCGCAAGTATCTACATGGATACGGTTAGTGTGGGTGCGACGATTAATACGATGATTGCTGCGGTTAAAGCAAATGGTCGTACTATTATTGAAAATGCAGCCCGTGAACCTGAGATTATTGACGTTGCTACTCTCTTAAATAATATGGGTGCTCATATCCGTGGTGCTGGAACCAATATTATCATTATTGATGGTGTTGACAGATTACACGGAACCCGTCATCAGGTGATTCCAGACCGTATTGAAGCAGGAACATATATTTCTTTAGCTGCTGCAGTCGGTAAGGGAATTCGTATTAATAATGTTCTTTATGAACACTTAGAAGGATTCATCGCTAAGTTGGAAGAAATGGGAGTGAGAATGACTGTATCGGAGGACAGTATTTTTGTCGAAGAACAGTCTAATTTGAAAGCAATCAATATTAAGACAGCTCCTTATCCTGGTTTTGCTACTGACTTGCAACAACCAATTACTCCTCTTCTATTAACAGCAGAGGGGCGTGGTACCATTATTGATACCATTTATGAAAAACGAGTAAACCATGTTTTTGAACTAGCAAAGATGGACGCAGATATTACGACTACAAACGACCATATTTTATATACTGGTGGACGTGTTTTGCGTGGTGCAAATGTAAAAGCTACTGACCTTAGAGCTGGGGCCGCACTTGTCATTGCTGGTTTAATGGCTGAAGGCAAAACTGAAATTACAAATATTGAGTTCATCTTACGTGGTTATTCAGATATTATTGAAAAATTACGTAATCTAGGAGCGGATATTACACTTGTTGAAGAATAAACCGTAGAGGTGTTTATGAATATTTGGACCAAATTAGCAATGTTTTCTTTTTTTGAAACGGATCGCTTGTATTTGCGTCCTTTCTTTTTTAGTGATAGTCAGGACTTCCATGAGATAGCTTCAAATCCAGAAAATTTACAATTCATTTTTCCAAGTCAAGCTAGTTTGGAAGAGAGTCAATATGCACTGGCCAATTATTTTATGAAGGTTCCTTTAGGTGTATGGGCTATTTGTGACAAGAAAACTGAAAAAATGATTGGTTCAATTAAGTTTGAAAAGCTAGATGAAATTAAAAAAGAAGCAGAACTTGGTTATTTTTTAAGAAGAGATTCATGGTCTCAAGGTTTTATGACAGAAGTTGTTAAAAAACTTTGTCAGCTTTCTTTTGAGGAATTTGGTTTAAAACAATTATCTATTATAACCCATCTCGAAAATGAAGCCAGTCAACGAGTTGCTCTTAAGGCTGGATTTCGCTTGATTCGTCAGTTTAAAGGAAGTGATCGCTATACGAGGAAAATGCGTGATTATCTTGAGTTTCGCTTTGTAAAGGGAGAAATTAATGAGTAAACACCAAGAAATTCTAAGTTATTTGGAAGAATTACCGGTTGGTAAAAGGGTCAGTGTTCGAAGCATTTCCAACCATCTAGGAGTCAGTGATGGAACGGCTTATCGGGCCATTAAAGAAGCTGAAAATCGTGGAATTGTAGAGACTCGCCCAAGAAGTGGTACTATCCGTGTTAAATCTCAGAAAGTTGCTATAGAGAGATTAACTTTTGCTGAAATTGCTGAAGTGACTTCTTCTGAGGTTCTGGCTGGACAAGAAGGTTTAGAGAGAGAATTTAGTAAGTTCTCAATCGGTGCCATGACTGAGCAAAATATTTTGTCTTACCTTCATGATGGGGGACTTTTGATTGTCGGAGATCGGACTCGTATTCAATTGTTAGCATTGGAAAATGAAAATGCAGTCCTGGTTACAGGTGGATTTCAGGTTCATGATGATGTGCTTAAACTGGCCAATCAAAAAGGGATTCCTGTTCTGAGAAGCAGGAATGACACTTTTACCATTGCGACTATGATCAATAAAGCCCTGTCAAATGTACAAATCAAGACTGATATTCTGACAGTTGAGAAACTTTATCGCCCAAGTCATGAGTATGGTTTTCTGAGAGAAACCGACACAGTCAAAGATTATTTGGACTTGGTTCGTAAGAATCGTAGCAGCCGTTTCCCTGTTATTAATCAACATCAGGTTGTTGTTGGAGTTGTAACTATGAGAGATGCTGGTGATAAATCACCAAGCACGACAATTGATAAGGTCATGTCTCGTAGCCTATTTTTGGTTGGATTATCAACAAATATTGCCAATGTGAGTCAACGGATGATTGCAGAAGACTTTGAAATGGTACCAGTTGTTCGGAATAATCAAACCTTGCTTGGAGTTGTGACACGACGAGATGTCATGGAGAAGATGAGTCGTTCCCAAGTTTCTGCTCTACCTACTTTTTCTGAGCAAATTGGTCAAAAACTTTCTTACCACCATGATGAAGTAGTGATTACAGTGGAACCCTTTATGCTAGAGAAGAACGGTGTTTTGGCTAATGGTGTATTGGCAGAAATTCTGACCCACATGACTCAAGATTTAGTTGTGAATAGTGGTCGAAATCTCATTATTGAGCAGATGTTGATCTACTTTTTGCAAGCAGTTCAGATAGATGATATACTGCGCATTCAAGCACGCATCATCCATCATACGAGACGGTCAGCTATTATTGATTACGATATTTATCATGGTCACCAGATTGTTTCAAAAGCAAATGTAACCGTTAAAATTAATTAGAAACTAGGAGAAAAAATGATAACATTAAAATCAGCTCGTGAAATCGAAGCTATGGATAAGGCCGGTGATTTTTTAGCAAGTATCCATATTGGCTTGCGTGATTTGATTAAGCCTGGCGTAGATATGTGGGAAGTTGAAGAATACGTTCGCCGTCGTTGTAAGGAAGAAAATTTCCTTCCGCTTCAGATTGGAGTTGACGGTGCCATGATGGACTATCCTTATGCTACCTGTTGCTCTCTTAATGATGAAGTGGCTCATGCTTTCCCTCGTCACTATATCTTGAAAGATGGTGATTTGCTCAAAGTTGATATGGTTTTGGGAGGTCCAATTGCTAAATCTGACCTGAATGTCTCAAAATTAAACTTCAACAATGTTGAGCAAATGAAAAAATACACTCAGAGCTATTCTGGTGGCCTAGCAGACTCTTGTTGGGCTTATGCTGTTGGTACACCGTCCGAAGAAGTGAAAAACTTGATGGATGTAACCAAAGAAGCTATGTACAAGGGTATTGAGCAAGCCGTCATTGGGAATCGTATCGGTGATATTGGTGCAGCCATTCAAGAATACGCTGAAAGTCGTGGTTACGGTGTAGTGCGTGATTTGGTTGGTCATGGTGTTGGCCCAACTATGCATGAAGAACCAATGGTTCCTAACTATGGTGTTGCTGGTCGTGGACTCCGTCTTCGTGAAGGAATGGTCTTGACTATTGAACCAATGATCAATACAGGTGACTGGGAAATTGATACAGATATGAAGACC
The DNA here is from genome assembly GCF_041432295.1 of Streptococcus sp. 27098_8_109. GTDB lineage: Bacteria > Bacillota > Bacilli > Lactobacillales > Streptococcaceae > Streptococcus. The sequence continues at coordinate 94,998 of NZ_JAPVZJ010000002.1, read as the reverse complement.
GGTTGGGCGCATAAGACCATTGACGGTGGCCTATCTTGTCAATATGAACACCAATTCGTGATTACAAAAGATGGTCCTGTTATCTTGACTAGCCAAGGTGAAGAAGGAACTTATTAATAAAAAGTGAAAAGGCTGCTGGAAGTTGATTTTATAAAGAATTTACTAGAACTTTTCATAATAAAGCGCATTGTATCAAGTTTTAAGGGCTGATGTGATGCGTTTTTCTGATTTCAAGATCCTTACGTCAATCTCTTGTACGTTATGTTGATTTTAAAAACAAAATTCTTCTAAAATGCTACACTTCAGCTTAAAAAAACGACATTTCAGATTTTCTGGTTTAGAAATAGCTATCACTATGATATAATTATTTTATGATTATTACTATTCCTATAAAAAATCAAAAAGATATTGGCACACCATCCGATTCGGTCGTTGTTCTCGGCTATTTTGATGGTATACATAAGGGACATCAAGAACTATTTCGTGTTGCCAATAAGGCTGCGAGAAAGGATTTATTGCCTATCGTAGTTATGACCTTTAATGAATCTCCAAAGATTGCTTTAGAGCCTTATCATCCGGATTTGTTTTTGCATATTTTGAACCCTGCTGAACGTGAGAGAAAATTAAAGCGTGAAGGTGTAGAAGAATTGTATCTCCTTGATTTTAGTAGCAAATTTGCTAGTCTCACAGCAGAAGAATTTTTTGCGACTTATATCAAGGCTATGAATGCCAAAATTATTGTTGCAGGTTTTGATTATACATTTGGTTCTGACAAAAAAACGGCAGAAGATTTAAAGAATTACTTTGATGGAGAGGTTATCATTGTCCCACCTGTAGAAGATGAGAAAGGAAAGATTAGTTCAACTCGTATCCGTCAAGCTATTTTAGATGGCAATGTGAAAGAAGCAGGAGAACTTTTGGGGGCACCGCTTCCATCCAGAGGTATGGTGGTTCATGGTAACGCTCGTGGTCGTACGATTGGTTATCCAACAGCTAATTTGGTACTTTTAGACCGTACTTATATGCCAGCAGATGGTGTTTATGTTGTTGATGTTGAAATTCAAAGACAGAAGTATCGCGCTATGGCTAGTGTTGGAAAAAATGTGACCTTTGATGGAGAAGAAGCACGTTTTGAAGTCAATATTTTTGATTTTAATCAAGATATTTATGGGGAAACCGTCATGGTTTATTGGCTTGATCGTATTCGAGATATGACCAAATTTGACTCAGTTGACCAATTAGTGGATCAGTTAAAGGCTGATGAAGAAGTAGCTCGAAATTGGTCTTAAGAGTTTGGGTAATTAAAAAAGAGGTTGTCTGTAACCCAAAAGATAGATGATGTAGTCTAACTTTTGAGGTCACTACAAGACCTCTTTTTATTCTTTTTCAAAGGTAAATCCTTCTCCAAGGATTTCGTGAGCTTCTGTAATAGTTATAAAGGCTTGAGGATCAATTCGATGAATCATTTCCTTCATTTTCACAATTTCATTTCTTCCGACAATACAGTAAATGATTTTTAAATCTTCTTGACTATAATAACCTTGACCTGAGATGAAAGTAACGCCTCTACCTAGGTCATCATTAATCGCCTTAGCAAGTTGGTCAGGACGTTTGGTAATAATCATAAATCCTTTACCTGCGTAGCCACCTTCGCCAATCAAATCAATGACACGCGAAACGATAAAATCAAATAAGAGCGTGTAGGAAACCAATCTCAAATCCTTGAAGATTAGGAGAATAAGCATGAGAATACAAAAATCTAAGATAAAAAGCAGTTTCCCCATGGATATATGAGTGTATTTATTGAGAATACGAGCTAGAATATCAGTACCACCAGTTGTACCTCCAGCATTAAAGATAATACCAAGACCAATTCCCAATAGAATCCCAGCTATAAGGGCAGTGATTAGTAAATCACCTTGAAGATCAATATGAAGGGGAATACGTTCAAAAAAGGCCAACCAGGCGGACAAGGCTACGGTTCCTAGCAAACTAGAATAGAGGGACTTTGCTCCAAAAATCTTCCAAGCTAGGATGAAAAGGGGAATATTAATCAGCAGGTTCATGAGAGAAACAGGGATTTTAAAAAGATAAAAGGTGATGAGGGTAATGCCTGTCGCCCCACCCTCAAAGAGATGATGAGGAACTACAAAATAAGTTAGACCAAAAGCATAGATAGCAGCACCTAGTAAAATGGTTAAAATGGGATAAATTTTTTTAATCATAGGGACCTCTTTTCTTATAAGTAGATTATATCAAATTTTTAAGGAAAATTTGAATGACTCCATTAGGATTTTTAATCTTTTTTTGATATAATTAAAAGTAAGAAAACCAATCTGAATCCTAAAATAGAAAGATTGATACTATGACAAAAATTAAGATTGTAACCGATTCATCTGTTACTATTGAACCTGAACTAGTAAAACAATTAGATATCACTGTTGTTCCTTTATCTGTAATGATTGATAACGTTGTTTATTCTGATGCGGATTTGAAAGAAGAAGGTAAATTTCTTCAGTTGATGCAAGCAAGTAAGAATCTTCCGAAAACAAGTCAGCCACCTGTAGGTGTCTTTGCTGAAGTTTTTGAAGACCTATGCAAGGATGGTAGCCAGATTCTTGCTATTCATATGTCTCATGCCCTTTCTGGTACTGTAGAAGCGGCACGTCAAGGTGCTAGCTTATCTACTGCCGATGTGACAGTTATTGATAGTTCCTTCACTGACCAAGCCTTGAAATTCCAAGTTGTTGAGGCTGCAAAATTAGCGCAAGAAGGCAAGGAGTTGGAGGAAATCTTATCTCATGTAGAAGAGGTTAAAAACCACACAGAACTCTATATTGGCGTTTCAACTTTGGAAAATTTAGTAAAAGGTGGACGAATTGGCCGTGTAACTGGATTGTTGAGCTCACTTCTCAATATACGTGTTGTCATGCAGATGAAGGACCATGAGTTGCAGCCAATCGTTAAAGGTCGTGGAGCTAAAACCTTTAAAAAATGGTTAGATGAGTTGATAACATCGCTCTCTGAACGTTCTGTAGCAGAGATTGGAATTTCATATTCTGGTAGTGCTGATTGGGCAAAAGAGATGAAAGAAAGCTTACAAGCTTATGTTGAAAAGCCTATTTCAGTTTTGGAAACGGGCTCTATTATTCAAACTCACACGGGTGAGAATGCTTGGGCTATTTTAGTACGTTACCACTCCTAAAAAAATAAATAAAATGGGAAGAAATAGCGCTTTTAACTTGACCTAAAAGGGATTTTAGGATATGATTATATTTGTTAATTAGAAATTAAATTGGAGGAATCATTAACATGGCAAACAAACAAGATTTGATCGCTAAAGTAGCAGAAGCTACAGAATTGACTAAGAAAGACTCAGCAGCAGCAGTTGAAGCTGTATTCGCAGCAGTAACTGAGTACCTTGCAGCTGGTGAAAAAGTTCAATTGATCGGTTTTGGTAACTTTGAAGTTCGTGAGCGTGCTGCACGTAAAGGTCGCAACCCACAAACTGGTAAAGAAATCAAAATTGCAGCTTCTAAAGTTCCAGCATTCAAAGCTGGTAAAGCTCTTAAAGACGCTGTTAAATAATCAACCTTCCAAATGCCTACTGTATCAAGCTTTCTAGCTTGGGCAGTAGGCTTTTTTGTGTATAGGGGGCAAAAAAGGGGCTAGAATCTGAATGAACTAGTACCGGAAAATGTTTCAAATACAGACTAATTCAATTTGCGTAGCAGAAATCATACAAATGAAATTGATTATAGTAAAATAGGATTAGAATTATTAAGAAAGTTGGTTTTTTATTGGAAACGATAGTATTTTCAATCTCCGTTTTTTTAGCAGGGATCTTGTCCTTCTTTTCTCCCTGCATCTTTCCTCTTTTGCCAGTTTATGCTGGGATTTTATTGGATGATCAGGAAAGTGCAAAAAGCTTTTCTTTGTTTGGGAGAAAGGTTGCCTGGTCAGGTCTGATTCGAACTCTTTGCTTTATCGCAGGTATCTCTCTCATTTTCTTTATTTTAGGCTTTGGTGCTGGTTACTTTGGTAATATTCTCTATGCCAATTGGTTTCGCTATACCATGGGTACGATTATCATTATTTTGGGCCTTCACCAGATGGAAATTTTTCATTTTAAGAAATTAGAGGTTCAAAAAAGCTTTACTTTTAAGAAATCAGAAGCCAATCGTTATTGGTCGGCCTTTTTACTCGGTATTACCTTTAGCTTTGGTTGGACGCCTTGTATTGGTCCAGTTTTGAGTTCTGTTTTAGCACTTGCGGCTTCAGGCGGCAATGGCGCTTGGCAAGGAGCTATCTATACTCTTATTTACACTCTGGGTATGGCCATTCCTTTCTTGCTCTTGGCTCTTGCTTCAGGTGTAGTGATGCCTTATTTTAGTAAAATCAAGCGTCATATGATGCTACTGAAGAAAATTGGTGGTTTCCTCATTATTTTAATGGGAATTTTGTTAATCTTAGGACAAGTAAATGTTCTAGCTGGAATTTTTGAATAAAGGAGAAAAAGATGAAAAAAGTAATGTTTGCTGGCTTAAGCCTCTTGTCATTAGTCGTATTAATGGCTTGTGGGGAGGAAGAGTCTAAAAAGACTCAAGCACCAGAACAAGCCCCAAAACAACAACAACAAACGCCTGTACAACAAATTGCTGTTGGAAAAGAGGCTCCAGACTTTACCTTGCAATCCATGGATGGCAAAGAAGTTAAGTTATCTGATTATAAGGGTAAAAAAGTTTACTTGAAGTTTTGGGCTTCCTGGTGTGGTCCATGTAAGAAAAGTATGCCTGAGTTGATGGAATTAGCTGCAAAAGAAGATCGAGATTTTGAAATTCTTAGTGTCATTGCACCAGGAATTCAAGGTGAAAAAACTGTCGAACAATTCCCACAATGGTTCCAAGATCAAGGTTATAAAGATATCCCAGTTCTTTATGACACAAAAGCAACCACATTCCAAGCTTATCAAATTCGAAGCATTCCTACAGAATACCTGATTGACAGTCAAGGAAAGATTGGAAAGATACAATTTGGTGTTATCAGCAATGCGGATGCAGAAGCAGCCTTTAAAGAAATGAACTAGAATAGATAAAAATCTGATTACAAGAGAGTAGTCAGATTTTTTTAGGAAAACATTTTATAAATATTCACAAATATCCTATATTTATGGTAAAATAGAATCATCATTTTATTTTGGAGTCAAAGATGAATATATTTAGAACAAAGAATGTTAGTTTGGATAAAACGGAGATGCACAGGCATTTGAAGTTATGGGATTTGATTTTGTTAGGTATCGGAGCCATGGTAGGGACAGGTGTCTTTACTATAACAGGTACTGCAGCCGCAACTCTAGCGGGTCCAGCCCTAGTGATTTCAATCGTCATTTCTGCCTTGTGTGTAGGATTATCAGCCCTCTTTTTTGCAGAATTTGCTTCACGAGTACCTGCTACAGGTGGTGCTTACAGTTATCTCTATGCCATCTTAGGAGAATTCCCAGCCTGGTTGGCAGGTTGGTTAACCATGATGGAGTTCATGACAGCCATATCAGGTGTGGCTTCGGGTTGGGCAGCTTATTTTAAAGGGCTTCTCTCTCAATACGGGATAGCCCTTCCTCAGGCTTTAAATGGTACCTTTAATCCTCAAGCAGGGACATTTGTTGATTTATTGCCTATTCTTGTATTGGTTCTAGTTACTTCGCTTGTTTTACTAAATGCCAAGGCAGCCTTACGCTTTAATTCGATTCTAGTTATTTTGAAATTTTCTGCTTTAGCTCTCTTTGTTTTAGTAGGAATTTGGCATATCAAGCTTGATAATTGGAGTAATTTTGCTCCCTATGGTTTTGGACAAATCTATGGTGCTAGTACGGGTATTATGGCTGGTGCGTCCTTGATGTTCTTTGGTTTTTTGGGCTTTGAATCCATCTCTATGGCTGTAGATGAAGTCAAGACTCCTCAAAAAAATATTCCTAGAGGGATTGTCTTATCGCTTTCTATCGTAACCATTCTTTATGCCTTGGTGACTCTTGTCTTGACTGGTGTGGTTCACTATAGTCATCTAAATGTCGACGATGCCGTTGCCTTTGCCCTTCGCAGCGTTGGGATTAGTTGGGCAGCTAATTATGTGTCATTGGTGGCTATCTTGACCTTGATTACGGTTTGTATCTCGATGACCTATGCCCTATCTCGTATGATTTACAGTTTAGCGCGTGACGGCTTGATGCCTGCTGCCTTTAAAGAACTGACCAAAACAAGCAAGGTACCAAAAAATGCTACTATCTTGACCGGTCTAGCTTCAGCAGTAGCAGCAGGAATGTTCCCTCTTGCTAGTATCGCAGCCTTCTTAAATATTTGTACCCTAGCCTACTTGATTATGCTAGCTTACGGCCTGATTCGCTTACGGAGAGAAAAGGGGATGCCCAAAGCTGGAGAATTTAAAACACCATTGGTACCTCTGTTACCAATTTTATCAATCATCATTTGTCTATCCTTTATGTTGCAGTATAATATGGAAACTTGGATTGCTTTCCTAGTTGCATTGTTAGTAGGAAGTATCATTTACTTTACTTATGGTTATAAGCATTCTACCATAGAAGAATAATACTCTTCGAAAATCTCTTCAAACCACATCAGCTTCGCCTTACCGTAGATATGGTTACTGACTTCGTCAGTTCTATCTGCAACCTCAAAACAGTGTTTTGAGCTGACTTCGTCAGTTCTATCTGCAACCTCAAAACAGTGTTTTGAGCTGACTTCGTCAGTCTTATCTACAACCTCAAAACAGTGTTTTGAGCAACCTACGGCTAGCTTCCTAATTTGCTCTTTGATTTTCATTGAGTATATAAAGTGAGAATCTGTTGAGTTATTGAAACTCAGCAGATTTTTATATGTGAAAGAAATTTCAAATTTTTTCTAAAAATAGCTTGACAGATTAAATTTTTAGGAGTAGAATGTTTACCAGTTAATTAAACAGTTAAGGGGTTATCTATGAAGAAAAAAAGTTTATTTTTAGTATTGTTAAGTATCTTTCTTTTGTGTTTAGGTGCTTGTGGTCAAAAGGAAAGCCAGTCAGGTAAAGGGATGAAAATTGTAACTAGTTTTTATCCTATCTATGCTATGGTCAAGGAAGTATCTGGTGACTTGAATGATGTTCGAATGATTCAGTCAAGTAGTGGAATTCACTCCTTTGAACCTTCTGCAAATGATATCGCAGCCATCTATGATGCAGACGTCTTTGTTTACCATTCGCATACGCTCGAATCTTGGGCAGGAAGTTTAGATCCCAATCTAAAAAAATCTAAAGTGAAGGTTTTAGAGGCTTCTGAAGGAATGACCTTAGACCGTGTTCCTGGGCTAGAAGATGTGGAAGCAGGTGATGGAGTTGATGAAAAAACGCTTTATGATCCTCACACATGGCTAGATCCTGAAAAAGCTGGAGAAGAAGCTCAGATTATCGCTGATAAACTTTCAGAGGTGGATAGTGAGCATAAAGAAGCTTACCAGAAAAATGCGCAAGCCTTTATCAAAAAAGCTCAAGAATTGACTAAGAAATTCCAGCCTAAATTTGAAAAAGCGACTCAGAAAACATTTGTAACACAACATACAGCCTTTTCTTATCTAGCTAAGAGATTTGGACTTAAGCAACTTGGTATTGCAGGTATCTCTCCTGAACAAGAACCAAGTCCACGACAACTAACAGAAATTCAGGAATTTGTTAAAACCTATAATGTTAAAACGATCTTTACAGAAAGCAACGCTTCTTCAAAAGTAGCTGAAACTCTTGTTAAATCAACAGGTGTAGGTCTTAAAACTCTGAATCCTTTAGAGGCAGACCCACAAAATGACAAGACTTATCTCGAAAATCTTGAAGAAAATATGAGTGTTTTAGCAGAAGAATTGAAATGAGGAAAGAATGAAAATCAATAAAAAATATGTAGCGGGTTCAGTGGCAGTTCTTGCCCTAAGTGTTTGTTCCTATGAACTTGGTCGTTACCAAGCTGGTCAAGTTAAGAAAGATTCTAATCGAGTAGCTTATATAGATGGTGATCAGGCTGGTCAAAAAGCAGAGAACTTGACACCAGATGAAGTCAGTAAGAGAGAGGGAATCAACGCCGAACAAATTGTTATCAAGATTACGGATCAAGGTTATGTGACCTCTCATGGAGATCATTATCATTACTATAATGGCAAGGTTCCTTTTGATGCTATCATCAGTGAAGAACTGCTGATGAAAGATCCGAATTATCAGTTGAAGGATTCAGACATTGTCAATGAAATCAAGGGTGGCTATGTGATTAAGGTAGACGGGAAATACTATGTTTACCTTAAAGATGCGACTCATGCGGACAATATTCGTACAAAAGAAGAAATTAAACGTCAGAAGCAGGAACATAGTAGTAATCACGGGGGTGCTTCTAACGATCAAGCAGTAGTTGCAGCCAGAGCCCAAGGACGCTACACAACGGATGATGGGTATATCTTTAATGCATCTGATATCATTGAGGACACGGGTGATGCTTATATTGTACCTCACGGCAATCACTTCCACTATATTCCGAAGAGTGATTTGTCTGCCAGTGAATTAGCTGCTGCCCAAGCCTTCTTATCTGGAAAAGGCGGTCAATTAAGTACGGTTGAATATCGTTCTAGCAGGGGAGAAACAAGATCTAGTGTGAGAACGAGTCAATCTGAGACACATCAAAATCCTGCAACAGATTCTGAGAGTCAAAATGAGGATTTAGCTAGTCTTCTTCAAGAATTGTACGCTTTGCCACTTAGCCAACGTCATGTGGAGTCTGATGGATTAGTATTTGACCCAGCACAGATTACAAAACGTACAGCAAATGGTGTGGCAGTGCCTCATGGAGATCATTTCCATTTCATTCCTTATTCGCAAATGTCTGCTTTGGAAGAAAAATTGGCTCGAAATCTACCAATTGGAGGTCAGCCAGTTCAAAGTCATGCTGACAATTCTAAACCAAGCAGCCCTGAGAAAACAAGTTCAACACCAAGTTCAACCATTAAACCAAACTTTAATCTCAATACGCAGGCACCGAATCGAGGAACTGGAGGTGCCTATACAACGGATGATGGGTATGTCTTTAGTCCGACAGATGTGATTGAAGATACAGGTGACGCTTTTGTTGTACCGCACGGCAATCATTTCCACTATATTCCGAAGAGTGATTTGTCTGCAGGAGAATTGGCTGCAGCCCAAGCCTATTGGAATGGTAAACAGGGTTCTCATTCTGCTACAAGTTCAAGTAAACCAAGTAGTGATAATGCTAAACCAGCCCAACCAAGTTTGACAGAGACTCCAAACCTGACTGTCACCCCAACGTATCATCAAAATCAAGGGGAAGATATCCCAACACTTTTAAGTGAATTGTATGCCAAACCTTTATCAGAACGTCATGTTGAATCAGATGGCTTAGTCTTTGATCCGGCACAAATCATCAAACGTACAGCTAATGGTGTCGCAGTGCCTCACGGAGACCATTATCACTTTATCCCTTATTCACAAATGTCACCGCTGGAAGAAAAATTGGCTCGTATGATAGCTGTTAAGGGACAAAATGGCAGTGTCTTGCCAAGCATCACTCCACTGAAGACAGCACCTACTACCAAACCTCAAGAGCCAGCGGAAAATAAACCGACTGAATTTGATGTCAACCAGGTTGTTAGAAAAGTTGGCGACGGATATATTATAGAGGATAAGGGAGTTAGTCGTTATGTTCTTGCTAAAGATTTGGCCAAGGATAAGATTGACGCTATTGAAAATCTTTTGTCTAAGAAAACTCAAGAAACACACGCTCTAGTTGCGAAGAAAGAAAATGTTGCTCCTCGGGACCAAGAATTTTATGATAAAGCATATAATTTATTGACCGAGGCTCATAAAGCCTTGTCTGAAAATAAGGGTCGTACTTCTGATTTCCAAGCCTTAGACAAATTAGCAGAACGCTTGAATGATGAATCTTCTAATAAAGGAAAATTAGTAGATGATTTATTAGCATTCCTAGCACCAATTACTCATCCAGAACGTCTCGGAAAACCAAATGCTCAAATTGCTTATACAGATGTTGAAATTAAATTAGCGAAATTAGCAGGTAAGTATACAACAGAAGATGGGTATATCTTTGACATTCGTGATATTACCAGTGATGAGGGAGATGCTTATGTAACTCCGCATATGACCCATAGTCATTGGATTAAGAAAGAGAGCTTGTCTGAAGCTGAAAGAGTAGCAGCCCAGGCTTATGCTAAAGAGAAAGGTTTGACACCTCCTTCAACAGAGAATCAGGGTTCAGGAGATACTGAGGTTAAAGGAGTAGAAGCAATCTATAATAAAGTGAAAGCAGCTAAGAAGGTCCCACTTGATCATATTCCTTACAATCTACAACATACTGTTGAAGTAAAAAATGGTAGCTTAATTATACCTCATTACGACCATTACCATAACATTAAATTTGGTTGGTTTGATGAAGGACTCTATGAAGCACCTAAGGGTTATAGCCTGGAGGATCTCTTTGCGACTGTAAAATATTACGTTGAACATCCTGAAGAACGTCCTCACTCAGATAATGGTTGGGGAAATGCCAGCGACCATGTTCGTAAAAATAAGGCAGACCAAGACAGTAAATCTGATGAAGATAAGGAAGATCGTCATGAATCAGACGAGTCAACTCGTCCTGAATCCAATGAAAAAGAAAATCATACAGGTTCAACCCCTTCAGTAGATAATCTTTATAAACCGAGCACTGATGAAGACGAGACAGAAGAAGTATCTAAAGATACAACAGACGAAGCTGAAGTACCTCAAGTAGAAACCGAAAAAGTAGAAGCCAAACTCAAAGAAGTAGAAGCTATACTTGCTAAAGTAACGGATGCTAGTTTGAAAGACAATGTGACAGAGAGCCTATCTGGTTTACGAAATAATCTGAGTCTTCAAACCATGGATAATAATGGCATCATGGCAGAAGCAGAGAAACTACTTGCTTTGTTAAAAGGTAGTGAGTCAGTTACGACGAAACCAGAAGCATAAGTTTATCCTATTAAATCAATATGATGTAAGAGTCAGTAGCAATACTGGCTTTTATTTTTTTAAAATGACATAAAAATCTTGACAGATAAACTTAAAAAAGGTAAACTATTTACTGGTTAATTAATTGGTTAAATAACCAGTTTAGAAAAACTGTTTAACCGAGAAAAAGAAGTTAAGAAAAGCTTCATCATTTATTGAAATGAGGGATTTATGAAATTCAGTAAAAAGTATATTGCAGCCGGATCAGCTGTTATCGTATCCTTGAGTCTTTGCGCCTATGCACTGAACCAGCATCGCTCGCAGGAAAATAAGGACAATAATCGTGTCTCTTATGTGGATGGCAGTCAGTCAAGTCAGAAAACTGAAAACCTTACACCAGATCAGGTCAGTCAAAAAGAAGGAATTCAGGCTGAGCAAATTGTCATCAAAATTACAGATCAGGGCTATGTGACTTCACATGGTGACCACTATCATTACTATAATGGGAAAGTTCCTTATGATGCGATTTTCAGTGAAGAACTTCTGATGAAGGATGCTAATTATCAACTTAAAGACGCTGATATTGTCAATGAGGTTAAGGGTGGTTATATCATCAAGGTTGATGGAAAATATTATGTCTATCTGAAAGATGTAGCTCATGCTGATAATGTTCGAACTAAGGATGAAATCAATCGTCAAAAACAAGAACACGTCAAAGATAATGAGAAGGTCAGCTCTGATGTTGCTGTAGCAAGATCTCAGGGACGCTATACGACAGATGATGGTTATGTCTTTAATCCAGCTGATATTATCGAAGATACGGGTGATGCTTATATAGTTCCTCACGGTGGTCACTACCACTATATTCCAAAAAGTGATTTGTCTGCTAGTGAATTAGCAGCAGCAAAAGCTCATTTAGCTGGCAAAAATACGCAACCAAGTCAGCTAAGCTATTCTTCAGCAGTTAGTGACAATAACACGCAATCTGTGGCACAAGGCTCAACTAGCAAGCCAGAAAGCAAAGTTGAAAATCTCCAAAGTTTATTGAAAGAACTCTACGATTCACCTAGCGACAAACGTTACAGTGAATCAGATGGTCTGGTCTTTGACCCTGCTAAGATTATCAGTCGGACACCAAATGGAGTTGCGATTCCGCATGGTGACCATTATCACTTTATTCCTTACAGCAAGCTATCTCCTTTAGAAGAAAAGATTGCTAGAATGGTGCCTATCGGTGGAACTGGTTCGACAGTTTCTACAAATGAAAAACCTCATGAAGTAGCGTCTAGTCTAGGAAATATTCCAAGTAATCCATCTATATTGAATAATGCTTCTTCAACGTTAAATAAGGAAATTTCTTCAACATCTGATGGTTATATCTTTAATCCAAAAGATATCGTTGAAGAAACAGCCACAGCTTATATTGTAAGACATGGTGATCATTTCCATTACATTCCTAAGTCGAATCAAATTGGTCAACCGACTCTTCCAAATAATGGTCTAACAACACCTTCGCCATCTCTTCCAATCAATCCAGGAACTTCACATGAGGAACATGAAGAAGATGGGCACGGCTTTGATGCCAATCGTATTATTGCTGAAGATGACTCAGGATTTATCATGAGTCACGGCGACCATAATCATTACTTCTTCAAGAAGGATTTGACTGCTGATCAAATCAAGTCCGCACAAGACCACTTGAAAGGTGCAAATACAGCAACACCAAATCCAGCTCATGATGACGATCACGACGAAGATGATCATGGACACCATCATGGTGAGGAACACGATCACGGTTTTGATGCCAATCGTGTTATCAGTGAGGATGAGCAAGGCTTTGTTATGAGTCATGGTGATCATAATCATTACTTCTTTAAGAAAGATCTGACAGCTGAACAAATTAAGTCCGCTCAGGACCACTTGAAAACACATCATGATGCAGAGCCTGTAAAACCTCTTGCTAAAACGGTAGAGTCTTTCTCAAGAGATGCTAGCGATGAAGAAAAGATTGCTTATATCTCTAAGACCTATGGTGTTCCACTTGAAGCGATTAGAATTTCAAACGGATTCTTTGTCTTTGGAAATCCAGACCAAGCCTACGATCCAACTCATATCCACCCCTATGCTGTTCGTAAAGAACATGTTCGACTTCCACTCCAAACTGGAAATCCAGAACTTGATTTCCTAAATGAGCTCTATACCACTGCTTTGAGAGATGGCGTGTCTCCTTATAGCTTACAGGTAGAAAATGGTAGTTTTGTGATCCCTCATGGTGACCACAATCACTACATCAAGGTTCAAACTAAGGGCTATGAAGTGGCTTTGAAAAACAAGATTCCAGCTCTCCAATCCAACTACCAACCTGGAGATTTTGATGAGAAGGTAGTCTTGGCAAAAGTAGATCAACTTCTAGCTGATAGCAGAAGCATCTATAAAAACAAGCCTATCGAACAAAGACAGATTGAGTTAGCCTTAGGTCAGTTTACTGAAAACATGAAGAAATTGGCAACTAACTCTACAGCAGGTTATCTTGCAACACTTGAACTCTTTGATAAGCAATATATCCATATTGATGAAAGTGTCAAACCTGTTGAAACAAGTGCTCTAGATAAGAAATATCAAGCCTTGATTGATAAAATCAATACACTAGATACAGATTCTTATGGACTTCCTAAGAAAGACCTACTCGTTCAACTTCAAGAAGCTAAGTTAGCTAAAGATGAGGCCGGTTTAGCAGCGGTTGAATCACAACTGCAAGCCTTGCAAGACTTTAATGACCGAACAGGTGTTACAACAGTGGAATACATCAAGTATTTCTACGAACACGTAAATGACGGTCGTTTAAATGATGAACTTCGGAACAAAGTAGCTCAGTTGACTTGGACCTTGTATCAATCTCAATCTTTCCTTAAGGCAGCAGAATTGAACAGACTATTCCCAAGCATCTATCAGGCAAAACAAGAAGTGGAAGAAGCTTTGAAAGCTCAACCAACTACTGCTAAATCGACTCAGACAGTTCTAGATACTGAAAAAGTTGATAACCAAACTGCCAAGACAGCTATTTATGGCTTCTTGAAAGAATTGTACGGAGACTTTATGCCTGAAGAACATGTCAATCATGTTAGCAAGGAAGAAGTAGAAAGCCTCTTGAGCAAGGCAAATCAACTCTTAGAACAAATCCAAGAAGAAGGAATCAGACAATCCTTGGCAGAAGAAGTAGAAAATCTCAAAGCTGCCACAAACAAGGCTGATGCGGACTTGGATGAAGTAAACAGTCAGGTAAAAGATGTCTTGACTCGTATCGCTAGCGCCCTTCAACAAGAAAAGGAAAATGCTGAGCAAGACCCTCAGACACTAGTACTCTATCAAAAACTCTACGATATTCTCATGTCGCTTCACTCTTATTTAGAAAACAACAAGGGTTCTGATGCGGACTTTGATAAGGTAGATGCTTTACTAGATCAACTTTCTGCTAAGAGTAAAGATAAAGCTGCTTTACTTGAATTGACAAAAGCTATTCTAGTCTTGAATCAAGAAATCAAGTCAAAATCAAGCTCAAGTGAAGAAGCAACTCCAGCGACAAATGCCGAGTCAAATGGTGAGAACACAAGTTCCGAAACTGAAACATCAGTGGCTGCAGAATCTAACAGTGAAACTGCAAGGGACGAAAACAAACCAAGCAATACAACAGATTCTAAACCTGCTGAACCAGCTTCAGAAAAGGAAACAACAGAATCTACAACAAGTACTGGAAATCAAGAAAAACCAGCAGAATAAAAAGAAAGGCGAAGTAGCTAAGCTACCTCGTCTTTTTAGTCTTCATAAGCTACGATACCAATGATGGTATCAACTGCACGTTCCATAGTCTGAAGGCTGACGTATTCAAAACGTCCATGCATATTTTCTCCTCCCGCAAAGATATTAGGAGTTGGGATTCCCATAAAGGAAATCTTAGAGCCGTCTGTCCCTCCACGAATTGGTTCGATAATAGGAGTAATACCCAAATCTTCCATAACGGCTTTGGCAATGGTAATTGGAGTCATATCTTTCTCAATGACTTCTTTCATATTGTAGTACTGGTCTGTCAAGTTTAGGGTGACACGGTCGCTACCAAGTTCTTGATTCATCTTATCAGCGATAGACTGCATTGCTGCTTTACGCGCTTCAAAGGCATCTTTTTCAAAATCACGAATGATGTAGCTTGCACGTGCCTCTTCGACACTACCTATCACATCCATTAGGTGGTAGAAGCCTTGGTAACCTTCTGTTAACTCGGGTCGGTCATTCTCTGGAAGTTGATTATGAAAATCAATTGCTAGCTGAAGGGCATTGACCATCTGCCCTTTGGCAGTACCAGGGTGGACATTGCGTCCTTGGAAATGCAATTCAGCACCAGCGGCTGAGAAGGTCTCGTACTGAAGTTCTCCGAGAGGTCCGCCATCTACAGTATAGGCAAAATCTACATCGAAATCTTCTGCATCAAATTTATTGGCACCAACACCGATTTCTTCATCTGGACCAAAACCAACACGAATCTCACAGTGCTTGATTTCAGGATGGGCAGTCAGATATTCAATAGCAGTCATAATTTCAGCAATCCCTGACTTGTCATCAGCACCTAGTAAGGTTGTTCCATCGGTTGTGATGAGCGTTTGTCCTGGATATTTCTCTAGACTCTTAAAGTCAGCTGGATCGAGTTTGAAACCAGAATTTCCAAGTTCAATCACACCACCATCGTAGTTTTCAATTACCTGTGGCTTGACTCCTTCGGCTTTAAAATCAGCAGTATCCATGTGGGAGATGAAGCCAATCTTACGTGTTAAAGATGGATCATTGGCTGGCAAGGTTCCAATTGCAAAACCATTTGCTAGATAATAAACATTTTGTAATCCAACACGTTTCATTTCAGGGATCAGGACATTGGTTGCGAAGTCAACCTGACTCTGTGTACTTGGAGTAGTAGTAGAGTGTTCATCGGAGCGCGTGTTGACCTTAACGTAGGTTAGGAATCGGTCCAAGAGATTGGGATAAGTCATAAAAAACTCCTTTTGAATTCATTTTTTCCATTGTATCATAGAAAAGAGAGAAAAACAAAAGACTGAAGTTAGGGAAATTCGCTATGTTGGCGTTTACTTATCAACAAATTAATGATAAAATAAACTTGATAAAAATATCACAAGGAAGCGATTATGAAAAAAGCAATTTTAATGATGACTTTCGGTTCGCCAGAAGAGATTACCTTTGAAGGTGTGGCTGATTTTTTCACAAATATTCGTCGCGGAGTGAGACCTCAAGACCACGAGGTTCAAACACTCTATGATAATTATGTACTTATTGGAGGTACGCCTCTGCAAAGAATTACCCGTGAAGAGGTTGCCTTAGTAGAAG
This sequence comes from Streptococcus sp. 27098_8_109, assembly GCF_041432295.1. Taxonomy (GTDB): domain Bacteria; phylum Bacillota; class Bacilli; order Lactobacillales; family Streptococcaceae; genus Streptococcus. The sequence continues at coordinate 78,591 of NZ_JAPVZJ010000002.1, read as the reverse complement.
CTAGACTGGGGAATGAGTATAGTGTTTATTTTGCTAATAAGTTTTCTAGACCTTTTATCCCAGATGTGATTGGTCAGATGGAAGCAGACGGCATTGAACAGTGTATTTGCTTGATTTTGGAGCCTCATTATTCTTTCTACTCTGTCATGGGCTATGAAAAATTTTTAGAAAGCAAACAAATTAAATTTTTAGTCATTAAGGACTGGTATCAAGAAGAAGCGCTCTTAAACTATTGGGCAGATGAAATTGCTAAGATTTTAAAAGAAGAAGTAAAGCAGGATAGCTTTAAAGTCATCTTTTCAGCCCACAGTGTCCCCATTTTTGCCTTGGATTTTGGTGACCCTTATATCGACCAAATTTTCGAAAATAGCAAGCTAGTCGCTGAAAAACTAGGTTTGAGTTCTGATCAATTTACAAATACCTGGCAAAGCGAGAGTGATATTGGGATTCCATGGATTAAGCCAGATGTTTTGGAATATCTCAAAGAACAGACAGAACATCCTGATCATTATATTTTTGTTCCTATCAGTTTTATCAGTGAGCACATTGAAGTCTTGTTTGATAATGATGTGGAATGTTATGACTTGTGTCAGGAATTGGGGGTGAACTATCATCGTCCACCAATGCCAAATACAGATTCTCGTTTGATTGATGCCTTGGTTAATGCAGTCAGAGCTAATGAGGACAAAGAATTTAAGGAATTTCTCCCAGAAGAAGAAACCTTTGATGAGTTAGTTCCTTCGGATGAAACTAAAAATATCTTGGCCGAATCTCAAGATTTACAAATGCCGGAATTTGTGAAAAAACTGATTGAGAAAAAAGGTCGGGAAAATGTTAAGATGCCTTATCTTATTAAGAAAATGCTTGAAAAAGCAGGTAAGTTACCAAAAGAGTAAAGAAAAAAGGATTTAGCTTTGTGCTAGATCCTTTTAATTGATTATTTTTTCTCAAGAAGGGCTTTGATTTCTTGAAGTACTTCCAACTCAGTTGGACCAGCTGGAGCTTCCTCAGCAGCTTCTTTCTTAGTAAGACTTTGAGCTTTTTCAATACCTTTGATTACAAAGAAGAGAACAGTACCGATAACTAGGAAGTTGATAACAGCGCTCAAGAATTTACCATATGTAACACCATTCCAAGCAAGCTCAGCAATGTTTTGTACTTTCGCAGCTTCCAAGGCTGGATTCAAAATAAGTGGAGTGATGATATCGTTAACAAGTGATGTAACGATTGCACCAAAAGCAGTGGCAATGATCACACCGACAGCAAGGTCAACAACATTACCACGAAGCAAGAATGCTTTAAGATCTTTTAACATTTTCATAATTTCCTTTCAAAAAATTTTTACAATTAATTATATATTAATTAAGAAATTCTTGCAAGCTATATGTTTAAAATTTTTCTTATTTTTTAAAAATAAATACCTTACTAAAAATGTAATTGAGGATAATTATTGAGAATTGTGCAATAACTGTTTCAACACTATTAACCTTATTAATATTATAATTTACAAATTGCCCGATAATATTAGGAAACTGAGTTACAAAGAGAAAAGTTAAAAACAAGTCTAAAAGAAAAGTAGAAAGACGTGCTATAGTAAATTTTACTAAACGGATTGACCAATTCTCTCTATCTTGCTTAAAGACAAGCCTATCATTTGTAATAAATGCAAATAGGATACCGATAATATTTGCTAAGGCAGTAGCAAGGAGTTCTCTGTGAGCTAGTTGATAAATGACTAATCGTGATAGTATAGAAACAAGAGTAGTTGCTATACCAAAAAAAAGATAGGCTAAGAGCTCATTCACGAAGAGACTTTGAATGCGTTTTTTCATGCTTTTAGTATAGCATAAAGCAGGCTATTGTGCTATACTAGTAAGGTTGAATAAAGCAACCCTTGGTGCTTAGCTTCTTTCACCAAGCATATTACACGCGGGTAACCGCTAAAGGAGAAAAGATGAAAAAATTAACTATTCGTGATGTTGCAGATATCGCAATCGTCGCTGCTATCTATGTCGTTTTGACTGTTACACCGCCCCTAAATGCCATCAGCTATGGTGCTTATCAGTTTCGTATTTCAGAAATGATGAACTTTATGGCTTTTTACAATCCTAAGTACATCATTGGAGTTACCATTGGTTGTATGATTGCTAATTTCTTTAGCTTCGGACTGCTAGATGTCTTTGTTGGTGGTGGATCAACCCTAGTATTCCTCAGTCTAGGTGTTTGGCTTTTTGCAAAATACAGCAAGGATTATCTTTTTAACGGTTTGATTCGAAAAGATCATTTCTTCTTCTCAATCCTCTTTTCAATTTCTATGTTTACTATCGCTGCCGAGTTGAATATCGTAGCGCAATTACCATTTTTCCTTACTTGGTTTACAACAGGGATTGGTGAATTTGCCTCATTGATTATTGGAGCGATTATTATCGGTAAAATTGGTCGTCGAATCGATTTAAGCAAATAGAATTAGATAAGCTAGGTAGCTCTTACCTGGCTTTTTCTTATGGAAAATTTCTAGGGAAACTTGACAAGATTTTCTAACTATAGTATACTTTTTAAGTAAGCTGATTTAGCTCAGTTGGCAGAGCGCATCCATGGTAAGGATGAGGTCGCCGGTTCAATCCCGGCAATTAGCATGATATTTACAGGGAAACTTTTGAACGCAAGAGTTTTTTCTTATGCTCGCGAGAAAAAATTTTGACTTTTGTATAATAAAAGTCATCCTGCAAAAATTTCTTATTGACAAAACCACTTATTTCTAGTAATATAATAGACGCGATGAGTCGATAGGTAGTCTTCGGACTACTATTGAGCATAAGGAGGTCATAACGCAGGAGCGGACCTTGATGAGTTGTGTGAACCTGCTCATCACATGAAGATGCCTCTTAGTCCCTAGTCTAGCGACTGGGGATTTTTATTTTCCAAAAAATGATGAAAAAGCTTTGCAATTCATGGAAAAAGTAGTATAATACATCTATTATAGAAATTTTTAGAAAATTCCGAAAGAGGTTATTTATGGGATATACAGTTGCTGTAGTCGGCGCGACAGGTGCTGTCGGAGCTCAGATGATAAAAATGTTGGAAGAATCAACACTTCCAATCGATAAAATTCGTTTACTTGCTTCTGCACGTTCAGCAGGCAAGACTTTGAAATTTAAAGATCAAGATATTACGATTGAAGAAACGACTGAAACAGCCTTTGAAGGAGTTGATATTGCTCTCTTTTCAGCAGGTGGTTCTACATCAGCTAAATATGCACCATACGCAGTTAAATCTGGAGCGGTAGTAGTAGATAATACATCTTACTTCCGTCAAAATCCAGATGTTCCTTTGGTTGTTCCAGAGGTCAATGCTCATGCACTTGATGCTCACAACGGTATCATTGCCTGCCCTAACTGTTCAACAATCCAAATGATGGTGGCTCTTGAGCCAGTTCGCCAAAAATGGGGATTGGACCGTATCATTGTTTCAACTTACCAAGCAGTTTCAGGTGCTGGTATGGGAGCAATTCTTGAGACACAACGTGAACTTCGTGAAGTTTTGAATGATGGTGTAACTCCACGTGATTTGCATGCGGAAATCTTGCCTTCAGGCGGTGACAAGAAACATTATCCTATCGCCTTCAATGCTCTTCCACAAATTGATGTCTTCACTGACAATGATTACACTTACGAAGAGATGAAGATGACTAAGGAAACTAAGAAAATTATGGAAGATGACAGCATTGCAGTATCTGCAACATGTGTGCGTATTCCAGTATTGTCAGCTCACTCTGAGTCTGTTTACATCGAAACAAAAGAAGTGGCTCCAATCGAAGAAGTAAAAGCAGCTATCTCAGCCTTCCCAGGTGCTGTTCTCGAAGATGATGTAGCTCATCAAATTTATCCGCAAGCCATCAATGCAGTGGGTTCACGTGATACCTTTGTTGGTCGTATCCGTAAAGACTTGGATGCTGAAAAAGGAATCCACATGTGGGTTGTTTCGGACAACCTGCTCAAAGGTGCTGCTTGGAACTCAGTTCAGATTGCAGAAACTCTTCACGAACGTGGATTGGTTCGTCCAACGGCCGAATTGAAATTTGAATTAAAATAGTCATATCGTTTAGGAGTTCAGATGAACTCCTTCTTTGAAATAGAGAGGTGTTTCTCATGTCTTATCAGGATTTAAAAGAGTGTAAAATCATCACAGCCTTTATTACCCCCTTCCACGAGGATGGTTCCATCAACTTTGATGCCATTCCAGCCTTGATTGAGCATCTGTTGGCGCATCATACGGATGGAATTCTTCTCGCAGGTACCACTGCTGAGAGTCCGACATTGACTCACGATGAAGAGTTGGAGCTCTTTGCGGCTGTACAAAAAGTTGTCAATGGACGTGTTCCTTTGATTGCGGGTGTAGGTACTAATGATACGCGTGACTCGATCGAGTTTGTCAAAGAAGTAGCAGAATTCGGTGGTTTTGCTGCTGGACTTGCTATTGTACCTTACTACAACAAACCTTCTCAAGAAGGAATGTATCAGCACTTTAAGGCAATTGCAGATGCTTCTGACCTACCAATTATTATCTATAACATTCCAGGTCGTGTGGTTGTCGAATTAACTCCAGAAACCATGCTTCGTTTGGCTGACCATCCAAATATCATTGGTGTCAAAGAATGTACTAGCTTGGCCAATATGGCTTACCTGATTGAACACAAGCCAGAAGAGTTCTTGGTCTATACTGGTGAGGATGGAGATGCTTTCCATGCCATGAACCTTGGTGCGGACGGGGTTATTTCTGTTGCCTCTCATACAAATGGGGATGAGATGCACGAGATGTTTACTGCCATTTCAGAAAGCGATATGAAGAAAGCTGCAGCTATTCAGCGCAAATTCATTCCTAAGGTTAATGCCCTCTTCTCATATCCAAGTCCTGCTCCAGTTAAGGCCGTTCTCAACTATATGGGATTTGAAGCTGGCCCAACTCGTCTACCTCTTGTTCCAGCACCAGAAGAAGATGCCAAACGTATTATCAAGGTTGTCGTAGATGGCGACTACGAAGCAACTAAGGCAACTGTAACAGGGGTCTTAAGACCAGATTACTAATAAAGACAATAAAATCCATGACCGCAAGAACGATCATGGATTTTTCTTATTTTCCTAAACAGAATTGGCTAAAGAGTTGGGTAATAAGTTCATCAGGAGCCGCATCTCCAGTGATTTCTCCGAGGATTTCCCAAGTGCGAGTCAAATCTACTTGAAGCAAATCAACTGGCATCCCCAGTTCAAGACCTTCATTAACAGCTTGTAGGCTTTCAACTGCTTTTTCAATCAGGGAAATGTGACGAGCATTTGATAGGTAGGTTGCGTCTTGCTCAACCAAACCAGCATTTTCAAAGAAGAGGTTGTTGATTCTATCTTCAATCTTATCAATGTTTTGATTTTTAAGGACTGAAATACGGATGACATCTTCTGGAAGTTCCTCGGTTTCGATGATCTCAGGTAGGTCTGTTTTATTAAGTAGAATAATGCGGTTGGTATCCTGGCTAATTTCAAGAAGTTGTCGGTCTTGGGCTGTCAGTGGCTCGCTGGCATTTAGTACTAGAAGAACCAAGTCAGCTTCCTTGAGGGCTTTTTTCGAACGTTCCACACCGATTTGTTCAACGATGTCATCCGTTTCACGAATACCTGCTGTGTCAATCAATTTGAGAGGGACACCGTTGATGTTGACGTATTCTTCGATGACATCACGTGTTGTCCCAGCAATGTCTGTGACGATGGCCTTGTCTTCACGCAAGAGGTTGTTGAGCAGGCTAGATTTTCCAACGTTGGGGCGTCCGATGATGGCTGTGGAAATTCCTTCACGAAGGATTTTACCGCGACGGGCTGTTCTAAGAAGATTGGTTAGTAATTGCTCAAACTCTATTGTCTTCTCACGGACAACGGCAGTAGTGGCTTCCTCAACATCGTCATACTCAGGATAGTCGATATTGACCTCAACTTGGGCAAGCGTATTGAGGATTTCTTGGCGAGTATTGTTAATCAGGTCAGAAAGAGAGCCGTCTAATTGCTTAACTGCAATGTTCATGGCCTTGTCAGTCTTTGCACGGATGATATCCATCACTGCCTCAGCCTGTGTCAAATCTACGCGACCGTTTAGAAAGGCACGTTTGGTAAATTCACCAGGTTCTGCCAACCGAGCTCCTTCACGGATAGCTAGTTGGAGAATTTCATTGGTCACCGCAATCCCGCCGTGAGTGTTAATCTCGATAATATCCTCACGAGTGAAGGTCTTTGGAGACTTCATAGCCCCAACCATAACCTCGTCCATGACTTTACCAGTCAGAGGATCAATAATGTGACCGTAGTTGAGAGTGTGGCTAGCAACCTTGCTCAAGTCTTTTCCTTTAAAAATCTTTTGCGCAATAGCAAAACTGTCTGTTCCGCTCAGGCGGACAATACCAATAGCCCCTTCACCTAGTGGAGTAGAGATAGCAGCGATGGTATCAAATTCACGTGTAATCATAATATTTCCTTTAATAAATAGCTCTTTTCTTGGAAATTTTTCCAAGTATCCTTTCAAATTGTAACAAATTTAGGATATTTCTTCAATGAATGCTACTTGGAGATTGAAAAAGCCTAAGCAATTCTGCTTAAGCTAGTTTATTTGGTGCGCATTTCCCCTTGTGGGAAGTAAGTTCCTTCAGGCATGTCGTTGATGATGACATGGACAGCAGATTGAGGGGCTCCAGTGTTACGAACAACCGCTTCCGTTACTTCCTTAGCAAGAGCTTTCTTTTGCTCGAGCGTGCGTCCTTCAAATAAATCGATGCGTACAAATGGCATAATGGCTTCCTCCACTAGTTTTGATTTCTTCTATTTTACCACATTTTGCCGTTTAAAGCTTAAGAAAATTATGATATACTAGAATGTAGCAAAAATTTAGAAATGGACGTGAAGCAAGAAACATGGCACAGTTGTATTATCGTTATGGGACCATGAACTCTGGTAAAACGATTGAGATTCTCAAAGTGGCCTATAACTACGAGGAGCAGGGAAAAAGTGTTGTGATTATGACCTCGGCTCTGGATACTCGTGACGGTGTTGGCTATGTATCTAGTCGGATTGGCATGAAACGCCCAGCCATTGCAATTGAGGAAACGACGGATATCTTTGGCTATATCCGAGACCTACCAGAAAAGCCTTACTGTGTTTTGGTCGATGAAGCCCAGTTTCTCAAACGTCATCATGTTTACGATCTAGCTCGTGTTGTTGATGAGTTAGACATACCTGTCATGGCTTTTGGTTTGAAAAATGACTTTCGCAATGAACTGTTCGAAGGTTCCAAGTATCTCTTGCTCTTAGCAGACAAGATTGACGAAATCAAGACCATCTGTCAGTATTGTAAGAAAAAGGCGACTATGGTTTTGCGAACACAGGATGGACTGCCCGTTTACGATGGAGAACAGATCCAGATTGGTGGTAATGAAACCTATATCTCAGTTTGTCGTAAACATTATTTTGCGCCTGAAATCAATAAGGAGAATGAAGAAAAATGAATATCTATGATCAACTACAAGCTGTAGAAGACCGTTATGAAGAATTAGGAGAATTGCTGAGTGACCCGGATGTCGTTTCAGATACCAAGCGTTTCATGGAGCTTTCAAAAGAAGAAGCTTCCACTCGTGATACCGTAACAGCCTACCGTGAGTACAAACAAGTCCTTCAAAATATCGTCGATGCCGAAGAAATGATTAAGGAATCAGGTGGAGATGCTGACTTGGAAGAAATGGCCAAGCAAGAGCTCAAAGATGCCAAGGCTGAAAAAGAAGAGTACGAAGAAAAACTAAAAATCTTGCTCCTTCCAAAGGATCCAAACGATGACAAGAATATTATCTTAGAAATCCGTGGAGCAGCTGGTGGAGACGAAGCGGCACTTTTCGCTGGAGACCTTCTAACTATGTATCAAAAGTATGCGGAAGCCCAAGGCTGGCGCTTTGAAGTTATGGAAGCTTCTATGAACGGTGTCGGTGGTTTTAAAGAAGTGGTTGCTATGGTTTCTGGTCAGTCGGTTTACTCTAAACTCAAGTACGAATCAGGTGCCCACCGTGTGCAACGTGTCCCTGTGACAGAAAGTCAAGGTCGTGTTCATACTTCGACAGCGACAGTTCTTGTCATGCCTGAAGTTGAAGAGGTTGAATACGACATTGATCCAAAAGACCTTCGTGTCGACATCTATCACGCCTCTGGTGCTGGTGGACAGAACGTCAATAAGGTTGCGACTGCCGTTCGTATCGTTCACTTGCCAACCAATATCAAGGTTGAGATGCAGGAAGAACGTACTCAGCAGAAGAACCGTGAGAAGGCCATGAAAATCATCCGTGCGCGTGTTGCTGACCACTTTGCTCAGATTGCACAAGACGAACAAGACGCTGAGCGTAAGTCGACAATCGGTACTGGTGACCGTTCAGAACGGATTCGTACTTATAACTTCCCACAAAACCGTGTCACGGACCACCGTATCGGCTTGACCCTCCAAAAACTAGATACCATTTTGTCTGGTAAACTAGATGAAGTTGTGGATGCCTTGGTGCTCTATGACCAAACACAAAAATTAGAAGAATTAAACAAATAATGAAATTAGCTCAATTATTTTCAGATTTTGAAGAAGAGTTGGTTAGACAAGGAGAGGAAGCTGAAAGCCTCTCTTTTGTCTATCGTAGCCTGAAAAATCTTTCTTTTACAGATTTCGTTTTTGCCCTCCAGAAAGAGGTAACAGAGGAAGAAAAACAATTTGTAGAAGAGATTTACCAGCAGTTAGCGGCCCATAAACCAGCCCAGTATATCATCGCTCATGCAGATTTTTTTGGAATGCAGTTAAAAGTTGATGAGCGGGTTTTGATTCCTCGTCCAGAGACAGAGGAGTTGGTGGAGCTTATCCTGACTGAAAATCCTGAGACGAATCTTTCAGTTCTGGATATTGGAACAGGTAGTGGAGCTATTGCTCTCGCCTTAGCAAAAAACAGACCAGATTGGTCAGTGACAGCAGCAGATATTTCCCAAGATGCTTTAGATTTAGCTAGCGAAAATGCTAAAAATCAAAATCTTCAAATATTTTTAAAAAAATCTGACTGTTTTACAGAAATTTCTGAAAAATATGATATAATTGTTTCCAATCCACCCTATATCTCTCGTGAAGATGAGTCAGAGGTCGGCTTGAATGTCTTGCATTCGGAGCCTCATCTAGCTCTCTTTGCAGACGAGGATGGCCTAGCTATTTACCGTAGAATTGCGGAAGATGCAAAGGACTATCTCAAAGATGGTGGTAAGATTTACCTTGAAATTGGATACAAGCAAGGTCAAAGTGTTCCTGAACTTTTTAGGAAGCATCTTCCTGAAAAACGTGTAAGAACACTTAAGGACCAATTTGGTCAAGATAGGATGGTCGTGGTTGATGATGGACAGGATTAAACAAGAGTTGGAAAATGGTGGAGCTGTCGTTTTACCTACAGAGACAGTTTACGGTCTTTTTGCTAAGGCCTTAGATGAAAAAGCAGTTGACCATGTTTACCAACTCAAACGTCGTCCTAGAGACAAGGCACTCAATCTCAATATCGCCTCTCTCGAGGACATCTTGCACTTTTCAAAGAATCAGCCAACTTATCTACAAAAACTTGTAGAGACCTTTTTACCAGGTCCCTTAACCATCATTCTAGAAGTCAATGACCGAGTTCCCTATTGGGTCAATTCTGGCCTTGCAACGGTGGGATTTCGGATGCCTAGTCACCCTATTACACTGGATTTAATTCGAGTGACAGGACCCCTGATTGGGCCGTCTGCCAATATCTCAGGTCAGGCAAGTGGAGTAACCTTTAATCAAATTATAGAGGATTTTGACCAAGAGATTCTGGGTCTGGAAGACGATGCTTTTCTAACTGGACAGGATTCAACTATTTTGGACTTGTCTGGAGACAAGGTGAAAATCTTACGTCAAGGAGCCATTAAGCGAGAAGATATTCTTGCTCGGTTACCAGAGATTTCTTTTGAGGAGGAATGAGATGCTAAGAGATTTGCAAGAAACAGATGTGAAAGCTATATGTGACATCAACCAAGAGGCTTTGGGTTATTCTTTTAGTCCAGAGGAAACGGCTAGCCAACTAGCTAGACTGTCTCAGGATTTACATCATTTCCTACTTGGCTATGAGGATGCAGCTAATCATGTCTTACTTGGATATGTCCACGCTGAAGTTTATGAATCTCTCTATTCCAAAGCAGGATTTAATATCTTAGCCTTAGCGGTTTCACCTCAAGTACAAGGTCAAGGTATTGGTAAAAGCTTACTACAAGGGTTGGAGCAAGAAGCAAAAAGACGTGGTTATGGGTTTATTCGCTTAAACTCTGCCGATCATCGTCTGGGGGCTCATGCATTTTATGAAAAAGTTGGTTATACTTGTGATAAAGTGCAAAAACGGTTTATTCGCATATTTTAGTTTGTTTTCGTATTAAAAAACCAAACTAAAGGACCAGTCACACTATAGAGGAGAAGACCTATGATTTTTGACAAAGATGATTTTAAAGCATATGATGCTGATCTCTGGAATGCTATTGCCAAGGAAGAAGAACGCCAACAAAACAATATCGAGTTGATTGCTTCGGAAAACGTAGTTTCCAAGGCTGTTATGGCAGCTCAAGGGTCTATCTTGACGAATAAATACGCCGAAGGTTACCCAGGACGCCGTTATTATGGTGGGACTGAGGTGGTGGACGTTGTAGAGACACTTGCTATTGAACGCGCAAAAGAAATTTTCGGTGCTAGATTCGCTAATGTCCAACCACACTCAGGAAGCCAAGCCAACTGTGCGGCTTATATGGCCTTGATTGAACCAGGGGATACGGTTATGGGGATGGATCTGGCTGCAGGTGGTCATTTGACTCACGGAGCTCCTGTCAGCTTTTCTGGTCAAACCTACAACTTTGTTTCTTATAGCGTGGATCCTGAAACCGAACTCTTGGACTTTGACGCTATTTTGAAACAAGCCCAAGAAGTAAAACCAAAACTGATTGTAGCAGGTGCATCAGCCTATTCTCAAATTATCGACTTTTCAAAATTCCGTGAAATTGCGGATGCTGTTGGTGCGAAGCTCATGGTGGACATGGCTCATATTGCTGGTTTGGTGGCGGCTGGTCTTCACCCAAGTCCAGTACCATACGCTCATATCACTACAACAACTACCCACAAAACCCTTCGTGGACCACGTGGTGGTTTGATTTTGACTAATGACGAAGAACTGGCCAAGAAAATTAACTCAGCAATTTTCCCGGGTATTCAGGGTGGTCCTTTGGAGCATGTTGTTGCAGCTAAGGCAGTTTCATTCAAAGAAGTTTTGGATCCAGCCTTCAAGGAATATGCTACTAATGTTATCAAAAATAGCAAGGCTATGGCAAATGTCTTCTTACAAGACCCTGATTTCCGTATCATTTCTGGTGGAACTGAAAACCACCTCTTCCTAGTGGATGTGACTAAGGTTGTAGAAAACGGAAAAGTTGCTCAAAACTTGCTGGATGAGGTCAATATTACCCTAAATAAAAACTCAATCCCTTACGAAAGCTTGTCACCATTCAAGACAAGTGGAATTCGTATCGGAGCAGCAGCTATTACTGCACGTGGATTTGGTGAAGAAGAAAGTCGCAAAGTGGCTGAACTCATCATTAAAACCCTTAAAAATGCAGAAAATGAGGCTGTCTTAGAAGAAGTGAGAAGAGCAGTCAAAGAATTGACAGATGCCTTCCCATTATACGAGGACTAATACTTTTATGGACATTTATATTAAGAAAGCTATTATCCATCAGTTCAGTTCGGATGATACCGAGCTGTTTCTAGCGGATAAGTTTCTCAATATCACTCCAAAAATCGAAGAATACCTGCGTAAAAAAATTGAACGTGTGTATTCAGATGAAGCAAAGACTGGGATTTTCGAAGAAGAAAATCCCTTCTTCAATCACATCACAGACGATTTGTTGGAGACATCAGTAACACTGGCTAATCTCTGGAAAGAGGAGTTCAGCATTTCAGAAAATCTCAAGACCAATGACTTGATTTTTGTGCAATTTTCTAAAGAAGATGTAGAACATTTCGCTTTCTTGAGAATTGCCCTGAGGGAGACCTTGACCCACCTTGGTGGAGAAGTTGATAATCCAATCAAGCTAACTCAGAATAACTTGCCTGGATTTGGAACGGGTGCCGACGAAGCCTTGGTGGTTAATCTTCAGAGTCGCAAGTACCACCTGATCGAGAAACGAATCAAGTACAATGGAACTTTTTTGAACTACTTTTCAGACAATCTTCTTGCTGTCGCTCCTAAGATTTCACCCAAGAAATCCATCAAGGAACTAGAAAAAACAGCCCAGAGAATTGCTGAATCTTTTAACACAGATGATTTTCAATTTCAATCCAAGGTCAAATCAGCGATTTTCAACAACCTAGAAGAAAGCAATGAATTGTCACCTGAAAAATTGGCTAATGACCTTTTTGATAACAACCTGACGGCTCGTTTGAGCTTTATTGATCAAGTTAAAGAAGCTGTCCCAGAACCTGTTCAATTTGATGAAATTGATGCCAGTCGTCAGCTTAAAAAATTTGAAAACCAAAAACTTTCCTTGTCAAACGGAATTGAGCTCATCGTTCCTAATAACGTCTATCAAGATGCTGAGTCTGTTGAGTTTATCCAAAATGATAATGGAACCTACTCTATCTTAATCAAAAATATCGAGGATATTCAAAGTAAATAATGTTTAAACGAATTCGAAGAGTGCTTGTACTAGCAGTCTTCCTTTTTGCTGGATATAAAGCTTACCGCATTCACCAAGATGTCAAGCAAGTCATGACCTATCAACCCATGGTGCGAGAAATCTTGAGTGAAAAAGACACCCCAGCAAACGAAGAGCTTGTGCTCGCTATGATTTATACCGAAACAAAAGGAAAAGAAGGCGATGTTATGCAGTCTAGTGAGTCTGCAAGTGGTTCCACCAACACCATCAATGATAATGCCTCTAGCATTCGGCAAGGCGTTCAAACTCTGACAGACAATCTCTATCTGGCTCAGAAGAAGGGTGTAGATGTCTGGACGGCTGTTCAAGCCTATAATTTCGGTCCTGCCTATATCGATTATATCGCCCAAAATGGCAAGGAAAACACCTTGGCTCTGGCCAAACAGTACTCTCGTGAGACTGTTGCTCCCTTGCTTGGCAATACCACTGGAAAGACTTATAGTTATATTCATCCCATTTCCATTTTTCATGGAGCCGAACTCTATGTAAATGGAGGAAACTATTATTATTCTAGACAGGTGCAACTCAACCTTTACATCATCAAATGTTTCACTCTCTTTTCGACATCTGGCTAGTCCAGGTGTTTTTATTATAAGTTTTGTTATAAGTTTTCTTTAAGATAGATATATTACCCTAGAAAGGTAAAGGAGGAAAATCCCTATGAGAAAGAAACTCTTTCTGACCAGTGCTGCGGTTTTGTGGGCAGTAACAGCTATGAATAGCGTCCATGCAGCAACAGATGTTCAAAAAGTCATTGACGAAACCTATGTTCAACCTGAATATGTCCTAGGTTCATCCCTATCTGAAGACCAAAAAAATCAAACCCTAAAGAAACTTGGCTACAATGCCTCAACAGATACCAAAGAACTCAAAACCATGACACCTGATGTCTATTCTAAGATTATGAATGTGGCCAATGACTCTAGTTTACAGTTGTATTCATCAGCCAAGATTCAAAAACTAGGTGACAAATCACCACTTGAGGTCAAGATTGAAACACCAGAAAACATTACTAAGGTAACGCAGGATATGTACCGCAATGCGGCCGTAACTTTGGGTGTCGAGCACGCCAAAATCACTGTAGCAGCACCCATTCCAGTTACAGGTGAGAGTGCCTTAGCAGGGATTTACTATTCACTTGAAGCTAATGGAGCCAAGGTGCCACAAGCCAATAAAGACTTGGCTCAAGAAGAGCTGAAGGCTTTGTCAGATATCAATGCTGAAAACAAGGACAAATCAGGCTATGATGCTAATAAATTAAATGTTGCCCTAGCTGATATCAAGTCAGGACTCGCCAAAGCTAAAGAAAGTAAGGGAAATCTGACAGAGGAAGATGTCCGCAAAATCGTTGAAGATACCTTAAAAAATTACAAACTTGATCAGGTTATAACAGGAAACCAGATCAATATCATCGTCAATTTTGCTTTGAATCTCTCAAAGAGTGATATCCTCAGCAATGCAGACTTCACTAAAACCCTGAATGACCTGAAACAAAGCATCGTATCACAAGCTGGCGACAGTTTTAAAAATATCAACCTTAACTTTGATGCTGATAAGGCACTAGAGGACGGTGGGAACTTCTTAAGCTCCCTCTGGCAAGCCATTGTCAACTTCTTCAAGAGTTTTGGTTCTTAAGAAATTTCATGGTATAATAGATGGTAACCGTAACGTTGCCGTCTTTTTTGTCGGCCAATAGAAAGAGAAGAGAATGTTAAAGAAAAATGATATTGTAGAAGTTGAAATTGTTGACTTGACCCATGAAGGGGCAGGAGTTGCCAAGGTAGATGGTTTGGTCTTTTTTGTAGAGAATGCTTTACCGAGTGAAAAAATTCTCATGCGTGTCCTTAAAGTCAATAAAAAGATTGGTTTTGGGAAGGTTGAAGAACACCTTGTCCAATCACCACATCGTAATCAAGATCTAGATTTGGCTTACCTGCGTTCAGGAATCGCGGATTTGGGGCATCTTGCCTATCCAGAACAGCTCAAGTTTAAAACCAAGCAAGTTAAGGACAGTCTTTACAAGATTGCAGGAATTGCTAATGTAGAGGTTGCTGAAACGCTTGGTATGGATAATCCAATTAAGTATCGTAATAAGGCGCAGGTGCCTGTTCGTCGTGTTAATGGTGTCTTGGAAACAGGATTTTTCCGTAAGAATTCCCATGACCTCATGCCTCTAGAAGATTTCTTTATCCAAGATTCTGTGATTGATGAGGTAGTAGTAGCTCTACGTGACTTGCTCCGTCGTTACGACCTGAAACCTTATGATGAAAAGGAACAAGCTGGCTTGATTCGAAATCTTGTGGTGCGTCGTGGGCATTACTCAGGACAAATCATGGTTATTTTGGTAACAACTCGTCCGAAGATTTTCCGTGTGGAGCAATTGATTGAACAAATCATCAAGCAGTTCCCAGAGATTGTGTCTGTCATGCAAAATATCAACGACCAGAACACCAATGCGGTTTTTGGTAAGGAATGGCGCACACTTTATGGACAAGACTTTATCACTGACCAGATGTTGGGAAATGACTACCAAATCGCTGGACCAGCATTTTACCAAGTCAATACTGAAATGGCTGAAAAACTTTATCAAACAGCCATTGACTTTGCTGAATTAAAAGAAGATGATGTGGTCATTGATGCCTATTCTGGTATCGGGACGATTGGTCTTTCTGTTGCGAAACATGTCAAAGAAGTTTATGGTGTAGAGCTTATTCCAGAAGCAGTTGAGAATAGCAAGAAGAATGCCCAACTGAACAATATTTCAAACGCCCACTATGTCTGTGACACAGCTGAAAATGCTATGAAAAATTGGCTTAAAGAAGGGATTCAGCCAAGTCTTATCCTAGTGGACCCACCAAGAAAAGGACTCACAGAAAGCTTTATCAAAGCAAGCGCTCAAACAGGAGCAGACCGCATCGCTTATATCTCATGTAATGTCGCAACGATGGCGCGTGATATCCAACTCTACCAAGAATTGGGCTATGAATTGAAGAAAGTTCAGCCAGTGGATTTATTTCCGCAAACGCATCATGTTGAAGCGGTATCACTGCTTGTACGAGTTGATACTTAAGCGAAGTAGAAACAGAATAGTAGTTTATATTTTTACAGAAAACCTAGTAACTTTATAGTAAACATTACGATCTTACAGGAGTCAATAACTTTTTACAATATTACTTCAGTAAACAATTAAAATTCTTAGTTTTTAGTATAAAATGTTTTTTTTATGGACTAATTATGTGCTAGATAATGGACAGAATAATTAGCACATAGAAAGAGAAAAATTGACAGATGGACTAAGGTAGAATTGTCAGTAACTGTGACCGAATGGTTAAGGTCTTTTTCTAGTTTTAGTGGTATAATAAACAATATGAATAAGCTGTTTTGGGAGGACGAAATGACTGATAGTATTAAAGTGAAGAAAGTTGAAATAGACTCTAAAAAAATTCCCTTAGACAGCTCAACAAACGACTCTGAGAAGATAAAATTGGGACAAAATACTACATCTATTTCTGTTTTGGCTGATACCTTTAGTAACTTTCAAGCAACTGTAAATGCTAACATTATTTCAGAATTAATTGCAACTTCAAATGTATTAAATTCAGCTAAGTTAGTAAATTTTGCTAATTTGACGACTCCTTTAGTAAGTCTGCCTTCATTAATTCAAGTTGAAAAAAGCGCTATTAATGTCATGTCAGAAGTGGTTGCGTTGTACAATAAAACGTTATCAAGTACACACTTGCAAGCAATTCAAAACATAGCAGATTCTGCAAAAAATTTAATTGCTAGCTATCAAATTGATTATTCAAAGATTTTTAGTGGCATCAATGAACTTTTAAAATCACTGCCTTCGATTTATACAAAAGAAGAAATTGAGCAGATTATTTCTCGAGTTCAACTGCTGGCAGAAAATGGGTGGGTTATTTATTTTCGTGATAGAAATGTTTATCAACGTTTACTTGCTGAGGAATGGAATACCTTGGAGGACGAATGGATAGAGCTGCTTAGGGATAAACTAAAAAATGAGGATTTTATTATTGACTTACAAAATTCGCCGTGTTATTCAGCTCCTCTTGTAAAATCAATGGTTGATTGCTACTTTAATCGAAACTTTTATGCAGCATACACTTTGGGAAGTTTGGCAATCGATGGTGCACTAAATAGAATTTCAGAAATGACTTCATTAGAGAAAAAAATACCAGTAGGTCACCGAGCGATTAAGGAAATTGATAATATATTTATTGATAAGTCGTTTAGCGATGTAGGACTGATGCACTGGCTTTATAGTTTCTTCAAAGATACTAATAGATTTACACTTGATGAACCAAATCGACATATGATTAGTCATGGTCGGTGGGAGAAAGAAATCGAAGAACAAGAGTTTTTGAAGCTATTTAATGCAATGTTGTATATTTGTGATGAGTATGATTATTGGGCAGAAGTTATTCGTTATGAACAAGACAACTGAGTATTTTTTGAGGTTAAACGCTTATGCTTGAAATATATCCTTTTATTCAGGAGCTAATTAATTGTGGAACGACCATACAGAAAATGGAAGTTTTCAATAGATGGAACCTTCATGAGTGTAGAGTTTTTCTATTTGATGAAGAAAAGTCAAATTTTGGTAATATAGGCAAATTGTTTAGCTATGGAAAGTTTAATCTGATTGGTTTGGGAGATTACCAAAAAATTTGGGTTATTGATAAAAATACTGTGAATGCTAAGGATAATTTCTTACCTGTTGCCAGAATTATCAATTACGACCTAAACATTTTTACCTACATACATGATTTATATAGAGGAAGAAATGTCCCAGATAAGGAGAATTTAATTAGATTTTTACACGAGATTAAATCGTTGCGTCTAACAAATAATATTCCAACTGCTTTAATGGAAAGATATACCACCCCAATAAATCGTGAATTATTAGCTAAAATGATTGAAAGTTATGTTTATTTTGATAGCATTAATTTTGAATTATTTCAATCTAATGTGCCTCAGACTCTAAAACCAGATAAATATATTTGGATGAAAGAAATCTGGGAAGATGCAGAATACTACCTAAGCAATGATGAGGTGATACAACATTATGAGGCAGTGTGTTGCTATATATTGAAAGCATTCATTTTGAAAAATACCAAAAATCTTTCTACAAAAGCTAAAGTGGCTGAGTTTAAACGCTATTGTATTGAGGATTTATGCGTATTTTTAGAATTGGAAATGACTTTATTAATACTTTTTTTGAAAAATGATAGTGCGGTTCAAGAAATATTTAAAAAGTTGCAGTTAAAGGCTGATAAGTTAATTAATAAAATACATAATACAGCATGGGATATTTTTCATATAAGACTATTGGAGCAAAGTACTTTATTAAATTGTATTGAAAACCCAGATGTGATTTATCTCCACTATTTTGCAACTGCGGATTCTGGGTTGGCCGAGGTATTACGAGCTAATCCAATTAAAATGCTGGTTTATTATAATAAAATAATTATACCTATACGTCGGTATGATGCAAAAGATTTTTTCACTCAAGATGAGTTAGATTTTTATACTACTGAAGAAAGAATTAGATTACGTACAGAGAAAGTTCAGAGTATTGATTTCTGTTCTATAAAGCAGAGATTGAGCAGTGAGTTAGGGGATTTACTTACTAAATAAATTTTAATAGTTCCATTCCATAGTATAACTCCAACAGGAAAATACATAGCTTTAGATAAATTAGAGAGTATCTGCTTACTGCTGAACTGTACTTCTATCCTAATGATGTACTGGAATTTATGAAGGTGGAAAAATAGAAAATGAAAGATACAGAACTGAAAAAATTAAAAGATAAACTATGGCATTCTGCCGATGTTCTTCGTGCGAGTGCGCATTTAGCTGCAAATAAATATGGTCAGCCTATTCTTGGGCTTATCTTCCTTAGATATGCAGATATTTTATACAAACAACATAAGGAAGCTATTGAGGAAGAGTCTAATCGTCTTAAAGGTGGACGTATGGAAAAATCCATGAAAGAAATCTCAATAGAAAAATGCGGATTCTATCTTCCTGAGTGTGCGTATTATGACTTTATCAATGATGCACCGGACGATGCAAACAAAGCTATTCTTGTAAAGGAAGCTATGGAAGCCATTGAGAATGAAAATCATAGAATGGAGGGAGTGCTTCCTAAAGAAGTATATGCGCAGCTAGTGCCGGAAGAGGAACCAGAGCTTCTTTCTAACATCGTACGTATTTTTAAGGATATTCCTGAAAATAGCACCATTGACATCTTTGGTGAAATTTATGAATACTTCTTAGGAAAATTCGCACTTGCGGAAGGTAAGGATGGTGGGACATTCTATACACCTGCAACAGTTGTAAGATATATGGTTGAAGTATTAGATCCTCAGCCCGGTGAAAAGAAGTTCCTAGATCCAGCATGTGGTTCAGGAGGGATGTTTGTTCAGGCTGCAAGGTATATGCATAATCACAATGCTAGCGAGAGTGAACAGATGAAGTTCCGTTGCTATGGTGTTGAAAAGGAACCTGATACAGTAAAACTGGCAATGATGAATCTTCTTCTGAATAATATTCGTGGTGATATTACACAAGCTAACTCATTCTATTCAGATCCATATAATGCATTTGGGAAGTTTGACTATGTAATGGCAAATCCCCCGTTTAATGTTGATGAGGTTGTGGTTGAGAAAGTATCTGACGATATCCGCTTCAATACTTATGGTGTACCAAGAAATAAAAGTAAATCAACTAAGAAAAAATCTGATAAAAAAGAAACAGTACCAAACGCTAACTACTTGTGGATTGGCTACTTTGCCACTGCGCTAAACACACATGGTAAGGCAGGGCTTGTTATGGCAAATTCTGCTTCGGACGCTTCCGGTTCAGAATTTGAAATTAGAAAGAAAATGATCGAAGAAGGTATCATTTCACAGATGGTGACTCTTCCTTCTAATATGTTTTCATCAGTTACACTTCCAGCAACCCTTTGGTTTTTTGATAAGCAGAAACCAAATACTGATAAGAAAAATGAAATCTTATTTATCGATGCTAGAAATGTATTTACTCAGATTGACCGTGCTCATAGAAAGTTCTCAGATGAGCAGATTAAGAACCTTGGCGTAATAACAAAACTATATCACGGTGATACACAAGCTCTTGTCGACTTGCTTGATGAATATCAAACAGAACTTGCAAATGCTCCAGAATCTTCTGATGATAAAGAAGTTCTAACTAAAGATTACTGGCAATCACAGATCGATTGGTTAACAGAAAGATTTCCAGATGGTGTATATGCAGATGTTATTGGTCTTTGTAAGGTGGCACCGCTGGATGGTGAAGACGGAATCATTGATCAAGACTATTCTCTCAATGCAGGACGTTATGTAGGTGTAGTTATAGAAGACGACGGCTTAACCAAGGAAGAGTTTAAAGAAGAGATGCTTTCCCTTAATTCTGAATTTACTTCTTTAAGTGCTGAAGCAAAGAAACTTGAAAAACTCATTGCAAATAATCTGAAAGAATTGTTGGGTGAATGAGATGGAAATGCAATATATTAAAATTGGTGATTTGTGTAATGTTTCGTCTAGTAAGAGAGTATTCGCCAGACAATATGTTGATAACGGAATTCCTTTTCATAGGCAAAAAGAGGTAATCGATAAGAAAAATGGTAACACGATAGAAGAGCCAATCTATATTTCTGAGTCAGACTATAACATCTTTAAAGCTAAATTTGGAGTACCAGCTAATGGTGATCTATTAATTACAGCTGTTGGTGCTACATTAGGTATACCTTATTTTGTAGGAAATGAACAGTTTTACTTTAAAGATGGAAACCTTATATGGTTAAGTAATTTCAAAGAGAAATTAAATTCTAAATTTCTTTACTATTGGATTGATTCTTCGTTTGGGACACAAACACTGTGGAATAGAACTATTGGATCTGCTCAACCTGCCTTAACGATAGATTCTATAAAAAAATTATCTATTCCTGTTCCATCAAAGGCTGTTCAGGATAAGATTTCAACTACTCTAACAACTTTTGATCAAATTATTGAAAACAACAATAAGCGAATCAAACTTTTAGAGCAAATGGCAGAGAATCTTTATAAGGAATGGTTTGTAAGATTTCGCTTTCCAGGATATGAGGATGTGGAATTTGAGGAAAAGAAACCTAGAGGCTGGCAAGTTGTCACAGAAGATAAAAAACACTTTACAGCTACTATCTTCAAATATGATGAATTTAAAAATATTGGAAGCTTTTTAAGAGGAAAAAATATTACTGCAGCGAAGATGGTTGAAGGTGATATTCCTGTAATTTCAGCAGGGTTACAACCTTCTGGATACCATAACGAAGCGAATGTATTTGGTGAAAGCCTTACAATCAGTGCCTCGGGTGCTAATGCAGGATATCTTCAATATCATTTGCAGGATATTTGGGCTGCAGATTGTTCCTACTATCAGGACGATGCAATAATTTGGTTTGTATATAATACGCTTAAATTTTTACAACCAGTTATTATTAATTTGCAATGCGGAGCTGCACAACCCCATGTTTATCCTAAAAACATCAATAAGCTCTGTGTTTTAATTCCAACTGAAGAATTGATTTATAAATATAATGATTTTGTTAAGCCGTATTATGATGAAATCAAAATACTTAATCAGCGCAATCAATCACTTACAAAACAAAGAGATATGCTTTTACCGCGCCTAATGAGTGGTAAACTTGAAGTGTAAGGGGGTGTTCCTATGCGTAATTTTATATCTGAAGACGATATAGAACGGGCGATACTTGCAAAATTAAAAACAGAACCATTTAACTATGATATCCTCATTTGTGATGCTGATCCCAGTAAGAGAGATGATTTGAATGATGGTACAGGAAGAGCTTCAAAGAAAGAATGTGTTCTTCCTGATGTTATGCTTTCTTCTCTCAAGCGTATCAATCCTACTATCTCTGAAGATAAAATCAAGGAGATAGTAAAAAACTTGAGGCAGGATTACACAGGTAAGGATATTGTTGATACTAACTATAAAATATATAGACAAATCCGCAATAATATAAAAATCACAGTTCGCAAAGACAACAAAGAAGACTTTGATTTTGTTAAGCTTATCGATTTCGAGCATCCGGAGAACAACACTTTCACAGCAGTTTCTCAGATGTGGATCCGAGGTAAGGTTTATTATCGCAGACCGGATATCCTTATCTTCATCAATGGAATGCCGATTGTGTTCATTGAACTGAAGAATAGCATCGTTAAAATTGAAGAAGCCTATAATAAGAATTTAAAGGATTATTTACGAGATGTTCCAAATCTATTTGCATTCAATCAAATTTGTGTTCTCTCAAATGGATTAGAAACAAAACTTGGCGCCTTCAATGCGACCTATGACTATTTTTTTGAATGGCTTAAAGTTGATAGTGAAAAAGAAGTACTGGATCGAGAAGCAATTCTTTCGGCAGAAAATATAAAAGACAGTTCTGTAAGATATTTTGTTGATGGTCTATTAAACAAGGATAAATTGATTGATTATATCGAAAATTTTATTCTCTTTGAGAATCAACAAATAAAAATTATCGCTAAAAACCATCAGTATTTAGGTGTAAATAATCTGATGGAATCAGTAAAAAACAGAAAAGAATTGAATGGTAAACTGGGTGTCTTCTGGCATACACAAGGTTCGGGTAAGTCCTACTCTATGGTTATGTTTGCCCGTAAGGTTAAACGCAAAGTGGCCGGTAATTTTTCATTCCTTATTATCACAGACCGTGAAGATTTGGATACGCAGATTCATAAGAATTTTGTCCGCACAGAAGTTATTGTTTCTAAAGAAGAGTGTCAACCAAAAAACAGCAAGCAACTGCGAGAATTTTTAACTACTAACAAAGCATTTATTTTCACACTAATTCATAAGTTTAGATACGATAAGACGAAGAAGTATCCTGTTCTTTCTACTCGTGATGATATCATTGTTCTAGTTGACGAGGCCCATAGAACACAGTACAAAGATTTAGCAGAGAATATGAGAACAGCACTTCCTAATGCTAATTTTGTTGCGTTTACAGGAACGCCACTTCTCGGTGCTAAGCGTCTTACTAATCAATGGTTTGGTGAGTATGTTTCAGAGTATAACTTTGCACAATCTGTCGAGGATGGTTCTACTGTACCATTGTTCTATTCCAGACGAGTTCCGGAAGTAGGTCTTGAAAATAATTTCCTTGATGATGATGTTGTAGATATTATCGAAGAAGAAAATCTTAACGACGACGAAATCCGTCTGTTAGAAAATGCATCCTCTCGTATTTTAGAAGTTATTAAACGTGATGACAGACTGGATAAGGTTGCGCAGGATATTGCATACCACTTTCCAAGACGGGGATTTCTTGGGAAGGGACTGGTTGTGTCAGTTGACAAATATACAGCTGTCAAAATGTATGACAAAGTGCAACATTACTGGGCTATTGAAAAGCAGAAGTTTACGAAACAGCGAAATTCTGCCACTACAAAGGAAGAACGAGATCGGCTTACGCAAATTCTTACTTATATGAATAAGGTGGAAATGGCAGTGGTTATTTCTGAAGAGAATGATGAAGATGCCAAGTTTGCTAAACAAGGATTGAAAATATCGGAGCATCGTGCAAAGATGAAAGAAATCACACCTGATGGGAGAGATATCGAGGATAGATTCAAGAGTCCAGATGATCCTCTGCGATTAGTGTTTGTGTGTGCCATGTGGCTAACAGGATTTGATGTGAAAAACCTTTCTACGCTCTATCTTGACAAGCCGATGAAGGGGCATACGTTGATGCAAGCAATAGCTCGTGCTAACAGAGTTTATCCAGGAAAACCTGCTGGAATTATCGTTGATTATGTGAATGTTTTTAAATATATGAAGAAAGCGTTAACAGAATATGCCACGGGTAATGACGGAACAGAATTTCCTGCAAAAGATATAGATCAGCTAATCGGATACATTGATGGTACAATTCATGAGGCAGATTCTTTCTTGCTTTCTTTAGATGTTTCACTAGAAAAAATCATTGCAGATTCCAATACTCTGGATAAACTGGATGCTTTAAGAATAGCTTATGACGCTATTATCGCTAAAGATGATGCTAAAGAGAAATTCAAGGTTATACTGAACACCTTAACAAATCTCTACGAAGCATCAAAACCAGAAATCTTTGAAAGAAATTGGACTAATGATAAATTTGCACCACTCGTCTATTTACACGGATTGTTTTACCATACTATTGATGATGAAAAAGTAGCTCGTGCCAGACAAAAAATGAATCAAATTCTAGACGGTAGTGTAATTGCAAGTCAGGATTTCGTTAATTATGTTCGGGAGAAAGAAGCTCAGTACATGATTAAAGGGACAAAGGCCATAGATTTATCTAAAGTAGATATTGAGCAGCTAAGACAAGAAATAAAATTGGCTGAGTATAAAGCTATTGAAATTGATGATTTGAAGGAATATATAGAGCAAGCGCTAGAACAAATGCTTAAGAGAAATTGCACTAGAACGAAATTCTCTGAACGATTCAAACGCATTATTGATTCCTATAATGCAGGCGGTACTGAAAATGAAGATTATTACGAGCAACTTGTGAAACTCCTTGAAGAACTACGTCAAGAGGACAATCGTGCCAATACAGAAGGTCTTACTGAAGAAGAATTGGAAATTTACGATTTATTGGTTGCTGGAAAGAAATTGACACAGGTTGAGGAACAAAAAGTAAAACTCTCTGCAAAAAATCTGTTTAAGAAATTGATGGATAATCGTAGTAATCTTCTTGTTGTAGATTGGTACAAAGACGAACAGCCGCGTGCCAAACTTAAATATGAAGTTGAATTATCATTAAATCAGGATCTTCCTGAGAGTTATGACAAAGCAGCATTTGATTCTAAGGTAACCTTACTCATCAATCATTTTGTCGACATGGCAGTACAAGGGTATGGATGGATTGGTCTTGCGTAAGGAGGTTAAATCATGCTTTTTGATGAAAGAGATTTGAGAGTATTTGACAATGCTGATTCAAGAGGTTATTTTGAGGAAATTCTACAGTCCTATTATAGTAAGAATTACAGAGCTTCTGTAGTATTGCTTTATTCATTCGTAATCTTTGATTTATACAATAAATTACAAACAATGGCTTTTGAAGGAGATTACAAAGCAACAAGAAAATTGTCAGAAATAAACCAGATGATTCAGGATGATGAAAAGTACTCAAAGGTAGAAAATGAAATAATCCAATTTTTTAAAGATAATTGTGCGCTATATTTTGATAGATTTACAGAAGATATAGATTATCTGAAAAACTGTAGAAATAAATGTGCACATTTAAAGGTTAATGATAATTCTTTGTTTCTTCCAAGTGATTATCATGCTAGAATGCTAATCTGTTCCATGTATGATAATATCTTATCGGTAAAAGCACCGTTTATTATGGATTTGTTTTCATTCGTTGAAAACGATGTGGAAGCTTATAGCCAGAAAATATTATCTGTTCCAGAAAATAGTATTGATGAATCAATTATTACTAATATTAAGAATAAATATTTAGAAAGAATGACGTATGACTCGTTAAAGAAGTCGTACAAAACATTTATACGATTATTACTTGTTTCAGAAGATGAACATTGTGAAAAAAACACAACTGGATTGTATATGTTTGCGTATGCAATAACTGACTATTTAATTCGAAAAGGGTACTCAAATGTTTTCAAGGATGATGGTGTATTAAATGTTTTTTCTAAACTTCAAATAGAAAAGTTAAAAGCTAGTAATTTGAAAAGAAATGCATTAGTGGGATTAATTACGACATTTCCGTCTGTTATGGATCTGCTTAGATCTTTTGAAGATGTGTTTTCCTATATATCCGAACATGTATTGTTGGAACCTCGCGGTTTATGTTACTATCGCTCATTTTATCCAAGAGAAAAACAGACGATATATGAGTATTTCAAAGAACATGATGAACTACACAGTCCACTCTTAATTAGGAATTTATATGATACTCTAAAAGAGGATAACAGTTTTGATCTGGTAGAATTCACTGAACTTATGGCTAAATCTATACCTCCATATATGGGGTATTATGATGCAGATTGTTTTATGGATTTTTTTATTGAAAATATAAAATCGTTTGATTTAGAGCAGATAAAGAATATACGTAATATTTATCAATCAGAACCTCAGTGTACGAATCGTAGAAATCATTCATCTGAAGATTCAAAAGTTAAAGAGTATATCGACAAACTAGAAAATCCGGATCTATTGGATGGTACAGAAACAGTACCGGATGCGGAGCTTAACGAAGATTTCCCATCATAAAAAAATGACCACACTTGAGCAGTTCAGAAACCATTGTTGTTATAGAGTTTTTCTGGTATAATAATAGATACTATATATACGGGAGTTTGTCAGTGGGCATTAAAACATCTCAATCGAGAAACGATATTGAAAGCATCCTTCGAAAAAGAGGTTTAAAATTTACTAAGCACGATTTGGATAAGGCCTTGCTTAATAACAATTATTTTAATTTGTTTAACGGTCTAGAGTCCTTACTTTTACCAGATAAAAATATTAAGCTTTATAATGGAGAGAGTATTGAAGATTTTTTAGCCGTGTATAAATTCGACAAAAATCTATCTAGTCAAATTTTTAATCTTGTAATTTCTTTAGAAGATAAATTGAAAAATTCAATTGCTTATTATTTTTCTCAAAAACATTGCCGTACGACTGATACTACTATGGAATACCTTAATCCTCAAAAGTATATCGATCCAATTACTAGACCTAATTATCCATTTCAGAATTATCAGAATCAATCAATCTA
Organism: Streptococcus sp. 27098_8_109; assembly: GCF_041432295.1. Classification (GTDB taxonomy): domain Bacteria; phylum Bacillota; class Bacilli; order Lactobacillales; family Streptococcaceae; genus Streptococcus. Next base: position 51,936 of record NZ_JAPVZJ010000002.1, on the reverse strand, counting down.
TAGACACTTTAGTCAGTTTAATCTATTTGGACAAGGTTTTTTAACAAAACTTGTTAAATTTAACGACCACATTGATGCTAATTTTTATAGAGATACTTCATATGGTTTAACATATTCAGCAAGAAATACACACCCTTATTATCGGAGTTATAATAGCCAAAATAGGAGTTACTCAAATCCAGACTATAATGTTGCAGTACCTTTTTGGGTAAGTATAGAAACCTTAGATTTTGGAACAATTTTACGATTGCTCCATTATCTTGAAGATGATGTGCTGGATAGTGTAATGAAAGATTTTGGGATTGGAATTCGTCATAGAGCAGAATTTTTGAATATGTTAGATTTTATTAAAGAACTACGAAATCATTGTGCTCATGGCTTATTGATTTCTCGTTTTAGAACTCCGAAATATATGAAAATAAATGGGAATTTGATACATGTTTTTAATTTAACTCCTGTTTATCATAATACTTCAAATTCCTCTACGCCAGCGTCGGTAATAAAATTATTTGATGTGTTGAAAATCTTGAGTTTCTTTGTTGACACTAAACCAATTTACAAACAACTGCAGAAAATTATTTACCGTAATAATAAAAGATTCAAAGGGAACTATGATTTAAATGAAAGACTTCTAGAAAGAATGGGAGAGACTCAGTTATCTGTTTGGAAAAATTATCTTTATAAGAAAGTGAATTTTCAATTTTAGTTGTTGACATCAACAAACTGATATTGTATAATGTAATACATAAGAAAAGCTTTATAAGCATTTGGAGAAACGGTATCTCCATCGATAGAAGACCCTGGCATTTGTCAGGGTTTTCTTGGTTGAGTGACTTTTAGTTCGTTACGCTCTGTATGGGCATTATGATAATCTGATTTCGTTCAATAATATTATTGCAAAGTTAAGCAGCTTCATTTCGTTCTATAGTATGTGTAGGCACTGTCAGCACATGTTGAGGCGGTATCACTGCTTATACGAGCTGAGGCATCAGCGAAGTTGAAGTAGATGCTTCGCACATGGGATAGGACTTGTAGAATGAGGAGGGATATCGACGAAATGATACTGTAAGTCCGAATCGCTGAGTGTGTGATTGTGATCTGGTGTCCTAAGTATGAAAAATGGCAAACAGTAAAGTACTCTTTTAAGGTGAAAACCTAAACTGGTTTTAAGGAGGTGTTATATTGATAGAGAGCAGACCTGAGTTTGATAAAATCGTATCATTTGATGAGTTTAATAAATATTATTGGTATCGTGATGAACTTTCACAACTATGTAAGTCATTAGGATTAGAATATAGAGGTACTAAACAAGAACTCAATCATATTATTGAGCAGTACTTTCAGGGGAATTTTATTAAAAAATCATCAATAAAAAATAAAAAGAAACGAGTAGAAGTCGTTACCTTGGACACACCCTTGCTTGAATGTGGATTCTCCTTTAATGCACACTTTAGAGAATATTTCTCAACTTTAACAGATGTTTCGCCATTTAAATTTACTGCTGATATGGCTACAGCTTGGAGAAAAGTAAAAAGAGAAAATGATTTGAGTTTTACAATCCAAGATATGCTAAAAGTCTATTATGGAAATTCAGATTATGCCAAGTATGATCATTCGGTTTGTCAATGGAATCAATTTTTAAAGGATTTCTGTGTAGACGAAAATAGTCGTAACTACTCAAACAAGTTAAAAGTAGCTTCTATTCTTTGGAAAGAAGTTAGAAATTCAAAAGCTGAAAAAATTTATTCAAAAAATCTTTTGACTGAATATGCTGATAAAATAAAAGAGTATGGGAAGTAGAAAAATCAGTCTAAACCAATAGTTCACGAGGAGGAATCTTATGCTAGGAGCAATTATTGGAGACATTGTAGGTTCTGTTTACGAATGGAACAATATCAAAACGAAGGACTTTCCTTTATTCCGGAAGGACTGCTTTTTTACAGATGACACGGTTATGACCTGTGCTGTTGCAGAAGCGATTATGAATGGTGGACAAAAAGACGACTTCATTGACGCGATGAAGAAATATGGCAGAATGTATCCGGATGCTGATTATGGTGCTCGGTTTAATGCATGGCTAAACAGCGATAACCGTGAGCCTTATAATAGCTTTGGGAATGGATCAGCTATGCGTGTTTCTCCATGTGCTTGGGTCATGGACTGTGATGTCTATGAGAGAACTGGTACGTGGCCATCATCTAGAAGACTTGCGAGTCTTTCTGCAGAGGTAACCCATAATCATCCCGAAGGTATAAAAGGCGCTATGGCTACAGCTGATGCTATCTTTCTGTGTCGTTTTTACTTTGGTGGTTATTGTAGAGAATACGAGCAACCAATTAATGACAATCCTACAGAGTGTAAAATACGGATTAAGGATTATATAGAGAAGACATACGGCTACAATCTATCTCAAACTTTAGATGAAATCCGCCCTAACTATCGTTTTAACGAAACATGTCAAGAAACTGTCCCTCAAGCCATTATTGCCTTTCTTGAGAGTAGAGACTTCGAAGATGCGATAAGAAATGCCATCTCACTTGCTGCAATAACTGGCAGCATAGCAGAGGCAGCATATGGTATTCCGGATTGGATCAAGGAACAGGCCTATTCCTATCTAGACAACCCGTTAAAGGAAGTCATTGAACGATTGGAGTTTTACATAGCAGGAAAATGATGGTTTAGTTAAGTGGAAAGGTGGCACCGATGGAATTACTTGATAAGTATAAAAAAGAAAAAGTTATAGACGTTATCACTAATATTTTAAAGGCTATTCACCTAAAAAAATATGAAGACATTATGAATTATGTCGATGAGTCAGAGATTGACGATTTAAACGAATTCTTTTATTATATTGAAAAGTCTTTAGAATTGAATGATTTTGACACGATTGATGAGTATGGTGTGGAATGTCATTTCAATCCGCCTTATGAGTATTCCCAATTGGAGATTTATGATTATGATGACCAGACTGGCTTTGCTGTTGATTATGATTTGACTTCAAATTCTGAATTAGTAGATATGGTGTTGCAAGTAGAGTTTCTATATACCGATAATGGCTATACAGTAAGATTTCTTAATGTCGATCCTGGTTAGGAGAAGTTTAATAAGCAATATCCTTAATACACTATTTATACAGGCATTTAAGATTTTCTTGAATGTCTTTTTTTTTGCAAGAGTAAGGTTAAACCTTTTAAAACTATTAAGTTTTTCTATCAATATCTTGAATGTCTTTAAATGAAATTTATGAATGAATCTAAATGGTAATAGAAAGTCATTTTCAGTATTTTCATGCTATAATATTCTTAGACTTTGTATTTTTGGAGAAATAAATGACAAAATATAAGCATTTATTATGGATTGCTGGCTTGGTAATCATTCTGGTATCACTGTTTTCATTGAATGGATGTAGTTTTTGGGGTGAAACCATTCCCAAAAACAGAACAAAGGAACAATATGAATTTGAGAAAACGTTTGAGCCTATATTTAAATTTTTAGAACAAGACAAGAAAGACTTTACTGAAGTAAAGTCATACACTAGTGATGTTTATATGAAAAATCAATCTGAAGTCAAAAAGTACGAAGTGGACTTAGATATTAATCAAGCTGACATTAAAGGTAATTACACAATAACACTTGGCGAGGATAACGAAACTGTTCCGGTTACATATTCTAATGGGAAGTTAAATTATGGGTCAGATATAAATCCTTTATTTGATGAGGAAATTCTAAATTTAATGGTTTCAAGAGATTATTTCGCTTCCTTAGATGTGGAAAAAACATTTAAGAGCGCAGAAACTGAATTGAGTGATATTATTTACCAACCAGAAAATCAATCAGAGTTATATAAAAAAATAGTGGAAAAGTATAACCTTCCATCTGACACAAAACTTTCAGTCAGTCTTGGATATGCGTACTATGACAGATACGATATACTACTAAGTTTAGAATCTAAAGAAAAATTGGTTCAAATCAGTGCTGCAATTTATTTAGTGAAAGGAAAGTGAATTTATAAATTCGATTGAGAAAAGCAACCGTCGAGTTGAAATGTCAGCTGTTTTATCGAATGTTGTTTAGAATTTAAAATGTCACAATGTAAGGAATTCGAGAAGCTGAATAAGAATTTATTAAATTAGCTAGAAAGTGTTTGGGTGGTAATTTTGAAAATTAATTTTAGAGGATTGGATGTTGCTTATTTTGATGTGTTAGAGATGGGAGAGAAAAAGTACGTTCTCGATTCCAACTCCACGACACCAAAGAGTTATTACTGGGGATTTTCCCCTGAAAATATTGAAGTTGATTTGATAGAACTTGATAGTAAGAATAGAAATTTTGATAAAAAAATTAAGATGGGTCCTTCAGGAATGCGTATGGCATCTATTAGTTTAGGTCTTCTTTCGTATAGAGTAGTAACATCAATTTCTAGATATTATGATATTAGTCATAATCTATATTTAAAAGTATCTTTATTTCCTATATCTATTTTGGTAGCTTATATTGTCTATCAAAGTATTTTAATGAAATCGAGGAAGGAGATTTCAAGTCGTTTATCGAAGGAAAAGAAGAGATTTAAAATAGTCTTTCAGAATAATAAGAAAAAAAGACAATTCCATGCCTATCTATTTCTCATTTTACATACAATTGCTTTCTCTATTTATATGGGAGAAGATGATGGAACAGAAGCTGCAATTCTAGTCTTGAATGGTTTGTTGGCCTATCTATTTATTTGGATTGAATCCGGCGTTATTCCATTGACTTATGCTTATCAAAAGAAATACCTAGAATTTAAAGAGCTGAAAAAGCTATAATGTACTTATAACGAAATTCAGAAAGTATTTGGGTGGTAGGAGTAAAAGATGGAGATAAATTTTAAAAATTCTAATATTGGTTGCTATCAAATAGTTGAAATAGATGGGCATTCTCAGAAATATATTATGGATACTAGCACTCTGTCACCTAAGAGATACTGTTGGGGTTTATTACCCAAAAATATCACAGTTGATATGATAGAACTGGATAAGAAAAATGCTAGTTTTGAAACAAAATCAAAAACACTATTGGGAACTAGTACTATAGCTATAATGATCCAACCGATTGTAAAAATTGGATACGATATGTTAAAAAATTTATTTGTAAATTATGAGATAAGTCAACAAATATTCTTAAAGATAGTTTTATATTTTATTTCTATGTTGATTTCTTATTTTATTATTTGGAATTCTCTGCGAAAAGCTCATAAAATTGCAGCAGAACGGTTACCTAAGGAAAGTAAGAAAGTTAGATTAACACTTCGAACGACTAAAAGAAGAGAGTTAACAGGGTATATATTTCTTTTCCTAAACTTAGCATGCTTACTTTTCTTTTTAATGTTAAACGATAGTGAAGAGGGAGCAATTTTAGTAATTAATGGTATAATTTCATTAGCCTTATTCTTGAGCGTTTGGACGATGCCTCCAATAAGCTTTTCTTATAGAAATAAATTTTTGACAGTTGAAAAAATTGAAAAAATATAGAATAAACAATATCGTAAATAGTATTGATTCAGGTATTAAATCAATTCAGAAAGTGTTTGGGTGGTAATTTTGGAAATTAATTATAGAGAAACGAAGTATTTTTGTCATCAACTTGTAGAACTAAATGGGAAAAAATATATATTAGATGCAAGTTCAATGACTCCCAAGTTCTACTATTGGGGTGTTCCAACGGACGAATTAACGGTTGAGATGACAGAACTTAACAGAGAGGATATCAATTTTAGTACCCCGATTAATAAGTTTAAAGCTTCATATGTGGCAATCATGGTCCAACCTCTTATAGGCATTGTTTATTCTTTATTGAAAACTTTTTTTAAAGAGTACAATATTAGCCAACAGATAATTTTAAAATTAGTAGTATTTTGCGCATCTATACTATTCTCCTACTTCATTTTTTATTTTACAAGAGAGAAAGAACGTAAAAATGTTAAAGCTTTACTGCCTTCTTCTAGCAGAAGATATGAGATGATTTTTAAACCAGTATCTGCAAGAAAGCAAGTTTTTGATGCCTATATTTTTAGTGTCCCTATAATAGCTTGTTTGGCACTTTATTTGTCTATTAATGATGGAGGAGAAGGGCTTGTTCTCGTTATCAATAGCATTATCTCATTTTTTCTTCTATCATTTTTATTTGGAAAGATTCCCATTCTTTCCGCTTATAAGATTAGAAACGTCACATTTGAAGGAATTAGAGAAATTAAATAAGTCATTTGATTCAAGTATTAAATCAATTCAGAAAGTATTTGGGTGGTAAATGATTAATTTAAAGTTTAAGAATGCTAATACGATGGCGTATAGTATTGTAGAAATAGAAAATAAAAAGTATATTATGGATTTAGGTTCAATGAAAGGGAAAAGCTATTTTCTCGGATTGATGCCTAACTTAATCACTCTTGATATGATTGAGTTAACTCCCTCTGATGATAGTTTTGAAATTAAGTCTAAAACAAAGATAGGAACAACTACTATATCTATTATGGTACAACCATTTGTGGCTCTACTATATAGAGCTATAGAATCAGCTTTTATTAGTATGGGATTGAGTCAACAGATATTTATGAAGAGTATACTATTTGTCTTGTCTATGATTCTTGCATACTTAGGAGCTGTTTATTATGAAAAAAATTCTCGACGTAACGCATTATCAAGAATACCAGAGAAAAGCAAACGTTATAGAGTCAAGTTTAAACCAAATGGTAAAAGAAATCCTGTTTTATTGTTTGGCTTTTTATTGAATATTATTTGTTTTGGATTTTTTATGGGCATTAATGATGGTTCCGAAGGAGCAGTTTTAGTTATAAATGGATTGATATCAACATTTTTCTTTTTTATAGCTAGAATGCCGACAATTAGTTCTTCATGTAGGAACAAGGAATTGATCCCAGTTGAAATAGAAGGAATCTAATGTCATAATTTCGAAATAATAACATCTTTTTGTGAATCTAGAAAACAAGAGACATTATGTTTAAATCCAATAAATGGCTGTACTTTTTATTATCCATTCCTTTTCGCTTCTTTTTTAACATTTCTAAGCTATGGGAATTTTCTTCTTAACAACAACGGAAAATTTGTCCATGAAAATGAAAAGATTATCAAGAGTGCAATTATTACCTACCTGGAAGATGAGGAAAAACAATCAATAAATTCTATTAAACTTTTACCAAATACAGCTAGGGGAGGGTATGATAATGGTGGTGATGTGGGTGGAAGCTATCATATTCATTTTTCAGCCTATGTTAACGATAATCCTAAGCAGTCTTTAAAAGTGGAGTTGTATTTTACAGATGCAAGCATTTCACCTTTTACTTTGATTAAACCCGATCCCTTTAAAGACAAAAAGAAGAAGATGTCACGATGGTTTATAGGTGAGATTGAGATTTTAGATGATCCTGCTAGGGATTGATTAAGAGAGAAAGAAAAGTTTTATAAAATTAAGAAAAGAGCCTAGTATGAAATCACATAGTTTGTTTTGTTTTAATGGAGTAATATCATTAACGTGTTCTCCGTTTATTGCTTATGCTTTTTTATATAGATGGGAGTTAAGGTTTATTAACGGTGCTCTTCGTTTTGTTGATAAGCCGGGATGGGCATTCTCAATGAACCTAATTAGTTTCATGTTTCTTATTTGTGCTATACTTGCAATTTTCATTTATAAAAAAGAAGAAAATGGTCGTAAGAAAAGCTTTTTATTTCTCTTAGCGGCATCTATTACAGGTTTCGTACCGTTTCTCTCAATTTTTTCTGCAATTTTTGCATTCATTTCGGGAATATTGTATATAGGTGACTTTAATAAATTAGCAAAAAAAATTAAGTAAGAAGTTAGCAATAATAAAACTTTGTTTTAAAAAGCTAAAGTGTAAAAAAATGTCATTTTCATTTTTTCTACTAGACAATATGCTTACCGTATCGTAGATTATTTTGATCTCCAGTACGTCATATTTCTCTTTTCTGTATTTTCATTGTATAATAGGATTACATTTACTTGCATACGACGAAATGTAAACATTTCTATTTAAAATTAAGGAGAAATTAATGAAAAAGGCGATGTTAATTATCAACCCTACCTCTGGTGGCGAGAAGGCTTTGGATTACAAAGATAAGCTGGAAAATAAAGCAAAAGAATACTTTGAGCACGTGGAAACCAAAATTACCGAAAAAGCGCTGGATGCAACACATTTTGCTGAGGAAGCTTCTAGTGAAAAATACGATGCAGTGGTTGTGTTTGGTGGAGATGGGACTGTCAACGAAGTCATTTCGGGTATTGCTGAGAGAGACTACATTCCTAAGTTAGGGATTATCCCAGGTGGGACGGGTAACCTCATTACGAAACTGTTGGAAATCAATCAAGACATTGATGGCGCGATTGATGAACTGGATTTCAACTTAACCAATAAGATTGATATCGGTAAAGCGAATGACAATTATTTTGGTTATATCTTTAGTATCGGTGCTCTTCCTGAAGCGATTCATAATGTTGAAATTGAAGATAAGACAAAATTCGGTATTTTAGCCTATGCTGTAAATACCATGAAGTCTGTCATGACGGATCAGGTCTTTAACATTAAGGTTGAGACAGAAAATGGAAATTATGTTGGTGAAGCTAGCCATGTTTTGGTTCTCTTGACAAATTACTTCGCTGATAAGAAAATCTTTGAAGAAAACAAAGATGGCTATGCCAACATTTTGATTCTGAAAGATGCTTCTATATTCTCTAAATTATCCGTTATTCCTGATTTACTAAAAGGAGATGTTGTCGGCAATGATAATATTGAGTATATCAGAGCGCGTAATATTAAGATCTCTTCAGATAGTGAATTGGAGTCAGATGTTGATGGCGATAAATCGGATAACCTACCTGTAGAAATCAAAGTCCTAGCTCAGCGAGTAGAAGTATTTTCAAAACCGAAAGAGTAGAAGGTAAAAATTAGTTTATTATTCACAACGAAATTAAGTCCTATATCAACGATTGGAGGAGGAATGAATTCTCTATTTGATGAATTTCGAATAATTTGTTCTCATTTAAACCAAATCGGAATCACTCCGACGCTCATGGGGTCTTTGGGGTTTGAATACCGTTCAAATGAAGAATGGAGGCCGTCTGACATTGACATTCATGTGCCTGGTGATCCTAGAGGTTGGGAAGCGCCTGATCATCTCAGAATTTATGAGTGGGACAAGATAATGAAAGTGATGAAACACTTAGGCTATGACTTAATAGATATTCATGAGCATGAATTCAAAAAAGATGGACTGAGTGTTGAATTCGGAAGTATCGATTCTTTACCTGATTTTGCAGGAGTTTCGGAATCGGATATAGAGCTGATTCATCTCGAAAACATCACTTTTCGCGTTCCAAGTTTGGAACAGTTTTTAAGTATTTACAAGGCTTCTTCCCAAGATTCCTATCGAAATGATCACAATAACAATAAGGATTTTAAAAAAATAGAGTGGTTGCAAAGATATTTTTTAATCATCATTTGAAAAGTAGCAAGTTGTAAGACTGGCTGCTTTTTTATTTATAGAACCAAACCACTAGAATCTACGGATAAGCCTTGAAAATAAAATACGAAAGTAGTATACTAGAATCACAATTATGAAAACGTTTGCGTAAAATTGGAATTAAAACTTTAGGAGACAAATTGATGGAATTAAGTGCTATTTACCATAGGACTGAGTCGGAGTATGCCTATCTTTATAAGGATAAGAAGATTCATATTCGTATCCGGACCAAGAAAGATGATATTGAAAGCATCAACTTGCATTATGGGGATCCTTTTATCTTTATGGAGGAGTTTTATCAGGATACAAAGGAAATGCCCAAGCTGACTTCTGACGCCATCTTTGATTATTGGCAGGTTGAAGTGTCCGTTGACTTTGCACGTATCCAGTATCTCTTTGAAGTCATGGATACAGAAGGTCAAAGTATTTTGTATGGTGATAAAGGTTGTGTGGAAAATTCTCTAGAAAATCTTCATGCTATTGGGAATGGATTTAAGTTGCCCTATCTTCATGAGATTGATACCTGCAAGGTTCCTGACTGGGTTTCAAATACGGTATGGTATCAGATATTTCCTGAGAGATTTGCCAATGGAAATGCTCGATTAGACCCAGAAGGGACTTTAGACTGGGATTCATCTATCACACCTAGTAGTGATGATTTCTTTGGTGGTGATTTACAAGGCATTATTGACCATCTGGATTACTTGCAAGACTTGGGCATTACTGGTCTTTATCTCTGTCCCATCTTTGAATCGACGAGCAATCACAAGTACAATACGACGGATTATTTCGAAATTGACCGTCATTTTGGAGACAAGGAAATCTTTCGAGAGCTGGTCGAGCAAGCGCATCAGCGAGGTATGAAAATCATGCTGGACGCTGTATTTAATCATATTGGTTCGCAATCTCCTCAATGGCAAGATGTTGTCAAAAATGGTGAGCAATCTGCTTATAAAGATTGGTTCCATATTCAACAATTCCCAGTGACGACTGAAAAACTTGCTAATAAGAGTGACTTACCCTATCATGCTTTTGGTTTCGAGGACTATTTGCCTAAGCTAAATACAGCTAATCCAGAGGTCAAGGACTATCTTTTAAAGGTTGCGACTTATTGGATTGAAGAGTTTGATATCGATGCTTGGCGTTTGGATGTGGCTAATGAGATTGACCATCAGTTTTGGAGGGATTTTCGTAATGCAGTTTTAGCTAAAAAGCCTGATCTTTATATCCTAGGAGAAGTCTGGCATACGTCTCAGCCTTGGTTAAATGGAGATGAGTTCCATGCGGTCATGAATTATCCTTTATCTGATAGTATCAAGGACTATTTCTTACGAGGAATTAAGAAGACAGACCAATTCATCGATGAAATCAATGGTCAGTCTATGTATTACAAGCAGCAGATTTCAGAGGTCATGTTTAATCTCTTAGATTCGCATGATACAGAGCGAATCTTGTGGACGGCCAATGAGGATGTTCAACTGGTTAAATCAGCCCTAGCCTTTCTCTTTTTACAAAAGGGAACACCCTGCATCTATTATGGAACCGAGCTATCCTTGACCGGAGGACCGGACCCAGATTGTCGACGTTGTATGCCTTGGGAACGTGTATCAAGTGACAATGATATGCTGAATTTCATGAAGAAGCTGATTCATATTAGAAAACAAGCGTCAGCAACCATTCAGCATGACAAGTATAACCTCCAAGAAATCAAACCAGATCTAGTAGCTTTGCAGTGGAAATATGAAGGGCGAATCCTCAAAGCGATTTTCAACCAATCAAAGGAAGATTATCATTTACAAAAAGAAGCAGTAGCACTAGCAAGCAATTGCCAAGAATTGGAGAATCAGCTTGTGATCTCTCCAAAAGGATTTGTGATTTTTCATTAAAGAGCGACAGGAAAATTGTAGTATAGAGAAGATTTTACAAGCAGACTATTTGTCGTCTTGCTGCAATTGGTATATAATTTAACTTAAAGAAAATAGGAGGACTGACCGAATGGAATTAAAAGATTTTACAGAAAAAGAACAGGAAATGATTAAGAAGGGGCTTACGACGTCTAAGATTAGTGACAAGGAAACTGCTGAAAAGATTCTTGCGCTAGTACCACAAGACTTGATTAAGCGAATCCCATTTTTCGTCAGAAAACATGCTACGACACGTACGATTAAACGCATTTCAATTGAACACCCTGAACTCTACGCTGCAGCTCAAACAAGTGGTGAAATTCCAGAAAAAGAACGCGAAGAATTACGTCAGATTATCACGACTATCTTTGAACAAAAGATGAATAAGCATAGTATTAAGTAGAGAATGAAAAAATATTTTATTGGCGGTCTGGGAAGCAATATCTATCATAGCAAGGATTTTCTTCAAGAACTAGATTCGCAGGTTTATTTTCTAAGTCCATATGAAAAGCATCTTCGAGATGAAACAGAATTGAAATTATGGTTTAAAAATGAGATTGTAGAAGGAGACTCTATCTGTCTGATAGGTCATTCTCTTGGAGGAGATTTGGCGCGTTATCTTGCATCGGAATTTTATGAAGTGACAAAACTGATTCTTTTGGATGGTGGCTATCTAGATTTAGATAAGATTTTACCTTTAGATGTGGAATTAGAGGAAACAAAAAACTATATTGAATCTCAAGTTGTTTCGGACTTAGATGTTCTTATTTCTAAAGAAAAATCTGAAGCAAAGCATTGGTCAGAAAATATGGAGGAAGCTGTAAGACAGTCCTATCACTGGAATGCAGAGTATAATAGATATGAGTTGGCTATAAATTATGAAAATATAGAAGCGATACTCCGTCTACGAAGAAAAATCCAAGCTTTTAAGAGAGAAGTGGGAGATACCTTGTTTATTAGTCCTCGCTATCCTAATGAAGCTACATGGAGAGAGGACGCCCTAAAAGAATTGCCAGACTATTTTGATACTATTTTTCTAGAAAACGTTAGCCATGAGCTTTATACTGAAGCACCCAAAGAAATCGCTAGTCTGATTAATGAGTGGCTCGCTTATTCTCACTGAGCTACTTATGTTATAAGATTTAAATCTACAAATCATTAATACTCAGATAACAAAAAACGAACAGGCTCTTTTTCTGTCATTCAGAAGAGAACTTGTTCGTTTTGTTTTTTATGTTTTTATCTCGTTTTTTAAAACACGCGATACACATAAGGATTTTCTGGTTTATCGACTTTTGTAAAGCTATCGATTTCCAAGGTTGGGAGGTTTTGTTTGAGTTCTTTATGGTAGTGATTGACCAGTTTTCCTTTGGCAGTAATCCAAGTGTTGTCCTCATACTGACGGGTATTTCCCTTGGTCAGCAATCCATAGACACCTGAATCTGCGATACAGTGAATAATGCCAAAGCGGAACAAAAATTGGCTATTGGCATGACTGGGGTCGTTATAGACAAAGCCTGTGAACTGGACTGTCTTACCCTCAAACTCATCTGGATAGTCGTAGATAGCCTCCATGACTTCCATATAGTTTTCATTAGTGATCTGAATACTATTTTGGGATAAGTATTTATCCGCCGCAGTTCGCATTTCCTTTTCATAAGCTGATTTTGAAAAATAAGAACTGGTATCTGGTTTCAAATATTGGCTTGTCGTCCCTTCGCTTGTCTGAATGGCTTGATCCGTGCCTTCTGATAAGGGGAAATGATAGCCTTTTGCTGAAACGGTCTGAGAATCCAAGCTAACAGTTGGAAAAGTTAAACCGACGACAATCGGAATAGCCAGAAGAGCAACACTTGTCACCTTTGCCAATCGGCTGTTCAGATGACTGTGGGTTTTGACTTGCTTCATCCAGATATACAATTGAACAATAGCCAAGATAAAGGAAAGCACCATGGAAATATAGGCTAGATAGGAATAGTGCATGTTGATGTACTGGTTTAATTTTCCGGACAGATGGAGATAAATAGTCAATTCAAAATAGCCAGCTAAAACTAAAAATCGAATCATAGGATGACTCCAATCAAGAGAGAATATACTAAGACAACGAGTGTCACAATCGTAATGAAGTGACCGATAAATCGTGCTTTCAAGTAATTTTTCATCATGAGAATATTTTTGATATCCAGCATTGGACCAATAACGAGAAAGGCCAGAACTGGTGGCAAGCCGAAACTTGAGAGAAGAGAAGCACCGATAAAGGCATCCGCCTCACTGCAGAGAGAGAGAAGAAAGGCCAAAAGCATCAAGAGCAGGATGGCAAAAAGAGGGGTCGCACTAATAGAGGTCAGAATCCGAGTTGGAACGTAGACCTGTATCATAGAGGCAAAGAGACAGCCAAATACCAAATAGCGTCCCGTATCAAAAAATTCATCAATGGCCTGCACAAAGACCTGAAAAACTTTTTTTGCAGGGGTCAAGTGAGAAAAATCATGTTCATGACAGGCCAAACGATTTTCTTTTTGAATCGGTTCTTGCCAGAAAAATCCTAGAAAAATCCCAAGTATCACAGCCACAACAATGGAACCCAGAGCTCGTAACAGGGCGACGTGGAAGGAGTTGCCAAAGGCAGAATAGGTCGCAAAGAGAACAATGGGATTGATAACAGGCGCTGTTACGAGAAAGGGAACAGCCGTGTAACTAGGAACCTTCTTTTCCAGAAAACGATTGATAATGGGGACGATCCCACATTCGCAAGAAGGGAAAAGTATACCAACGAAGGTGCCAAAAAAGATTCTCCCCCAACGATTTCGAGGGAGAAAATGATAAACCTTGTCAGGTGTGATATAGACCTCAATCAGCCCTGAGACAATACTTCCTATCAGAACAAAGGGTAGGGCTTCAATGATTATAGAGAGAAAAATAGCCCCAGTCTGAAGCACACTAGACGGGAGTTGTTGGAAAGCAGTCATCTAGTTTTTCTTTTCTGCTTTGGCTTTTTTCTCTTTGTCATCAGGGAAAGTGACTTGTTTCAAATCAGGGAGTTTCGCAAACTCCTCAAACATCTTATCTAAGTCGTCCGTTTTTGTAAATTTTACAGCCATAGGTGTACCTCGATTCTAAATTCTACCCCTATTATACTATTATTTTGAGGAAAAGGGAAAAGTTAAAATTGAGTATCTAACGAATAATAGAGCGTGATATATCCTAATATACACTATGATTGTGATATAATAATTGTGGAATAATGGAGGAAATGATGGAACATAAAAAGATCGGTCAGGTTACTGACGAGGTAAAAGAAATTTTTAATATTGTTCTTGAAGCTAGTGATATCAAAGTTAACAAAGAAGGTTTAAGAAGTCATATGTTGAAACGGCATCATAATGATGTGATTCATCATATCGAAGACCTGGAACTTATACTAAGTAATCCAGATTTCGTTGGGGTCAATCCACGAGAGAAAGATGCTAGTTTTGAATATGTTAAAAGATTTGATGATAATGTTCTTGTTGCCATCAAGTTACATAAAAGTGGAGATTTCTTTTATGTTCCGACCATGTATCGTTTACAAGATTACAAGTTACAAAGTCGTATTAAGTCTGGTAGATTGAGAAAACTTGACAAAAAAAGTAGATAGTGCTAGAATAATATTAACGAAAGACATTTGAGGGCAGAAAGGTTCCTGCCGCACCTTGAAAAAGGTATCTGAGATGCTGGGTACAC
Organism: Streptococcus sp. 27098_8_109; assembly: GCF_041432295.1. Classification (GTDB taxonomy): domain Bacteria; phylum Bacillota; class Bacilli; order Lactobacillales; family Streptococcaceae; genus Streptococcus. The sequence goes on along the minus strand of NZ_JAPVZJ010000002.1, from coordinate 36,779 downwards.
CGACCAGCCAAGTGTCCGTTATTTCAAAGGAGGGAGCTTAAATGCTCCTTTTTTTGTTTAAAAATTTCAAAAAAGATTATCCCCACCGCAGGCTCAGACTTGCGATTTTTTATTTGCTCTGAAAATTGATTCGTTAACTTCAACAAATAGTTTTATAAAGCGTTTTGTAAAAAATAAAAACAGTGAAATTACTCATAGATTCTTTTGTAATCTAGTAGAATTTTAAATTGAAACCTTCTCAATGAATAGAATATTGAAATGAAGTAAATTTATTTCCCAACTTATGTTTTAAAATTGTAAGAGGTAATTTGAAACGTTTAGCTTATGGTATAATAGATTCATGGATAAAAAATATGAAAAAATCTCCCAGGATTTGGGAGTGACGTTAAAGCAAATTGATACTGTTCTAAGTTTGACAGCTGAAGGGGCGACTATTCCCTTTATTGCGCGTTATCGCAAGGATATGACTGGTAGTTTGGATGAGGTGACAATTAAGGCCATTATCGACTTGGATAAAAGCCTGACAAATCTCAACGACCGTAAGGAAGCTGTCTTAGCTAAGATTCAAGAACAAGGCAAGTTGACCAAGGAATTGGAAGAAGCTATCTTAGCTGCCGAAAAATTAGCAGACGTTGAAGAACTCTATCTTCCTTACAAGGAAAAACGTCGAACCAAGGCAACCATTGCTCGTGAAGCTGGACTCTTCCCTCTTGCTCGATTAATCTTGCAGAATGTAGCGGACTTAGAGAAGGAGGCTGAAAAGTTTGTCTGTGAAGGATTTGCGACAGGTAAGGAAGCCTTGGATGGTGCAGTTGACATTTTGGTCGAAGCCTTATCGGAAGATGTGACCTTGCGCACCATGACTTATCAGGAGGTGCTAAGACACTCTAAAATCACTTCTCAAGTCAAGGATGAAAGTCTTGATGAAAAGCAGGTTTTTCAGATTTATTATGATTTTTCAGATACGGTTGGAAATATTCAGGGCTATCGTACCTTGGCGCTCAATCGTGGGGAGAAGCTAGGTGTCTTGAAGGTCGGTTTTGAACATGCAACGGACCGTATCCTTGCCTTCTTTGCAGCTCGTTTCAAGGTGAAAAACGCCTATATTGATGAAGTGGTTCAGCAATCTGTTAAGAAAAAAGTCTTGCCAGCTATCGAGCGCCGTATTCGGACAGAATTAACTGAGAAGGCAGAAGAAGGTGCTATTCAACTCTTTTCTGACAACCTGCGCAATCTCCTCTTGGTTGCTCCGCTGAAAGGGCGCGTGGTTCTTGGATTTGACCCTGCCTTTCGTACAGGTGCCAAGCTAGCTGTCGTGGATGCAACAGGAAAAATGCTGACAACTCAGGTCATTTATCCTGTCAAACCAGCCTCTGTTCGTCAAATCGAAGAAGCCAAGAAAGATTTGGCAGATTTGATTGGTCAATATAGCGTGGAAATTATTGCCATCGGAAATGGAACTGCTAGTCGGGAAAGTGAAGCCTTTGTGGCGGAAGTTCTTAAAGATTTTCCAGAAGTCAGCTATGTTATCGTCAATGAAAGTGGTGCTTCTGTCTATTCTGCTAGTGAATTAGCTCGTCAGGAGTTTCCTGACTTGACCGTTGAAAAACGCTCTGCCATTTCTATCGCCCGTCGTTTACAAGATCCTCTTGCAGAGTTAGTTAAAATCGATCCTAAGTCAATTGGTGTCGGTCAATACCAGCACGATGTCAGCCAGAAGAAATTGTCTGAGAGTCTGGACTTTGTCGTGGATACCGTGGTGAACCAAGTCGGTGTCAATGTCAATACGGCCAGCCCAGCTCTTCTTTCACACGTCGCTGGACTCAATAAAACCATCTCTGAAAATATCGTCAAATACCGTGAAGAAGAAGGAAAAATCACTTCACGAGCTCAAATTAAGAAGGTTCCGCGTCTGGGTGCCAAGGCTTTTGAACAGGCAGCTGGTTTCCTCCGTATCCCTGAAAGTAGCAATATTCTAGATAATACAGGAGTTCACCCAGAAAATTACAGTGCTGTTAAGGAGCTCTTCAAACGTTTAGATATTAAAGAACTAAACGAAGAAGCCCAAGGCAAACTCAAGTCGCTTTCAGTCAAGGAAATGGCGCAAGAGCTAGACCTTGGTCCCGAAACTCTTAAAGATATCATTGCAGATCTTCTCAAACCAGGTCGAGATTTCCGTGATTCCTTTGATGCACCTGTGCTTCGCCAAGATGTCCTAGATATCAAAGACCTAGTGGTTGGGCAGAAGCTGGAAGGTGTTGTGCGTAACGTCGTTGATTTCGGTGCCTTCGTTGACATTGGGATTCATGAGGACGGTTTGATCCATATTTCCCACATGAGTCGCAAGTTTATAAAGCACCCTAGTCAAGTGGTGTCAGTTGGAGATTTGGTGACCGTTTGGGTTAAGAAAATTGATACTGAACGTGAAAAAGTCAATCTGTCGCTTCTAGCTCCAAATGAATCTGACTGATTACGTTAAGCAAGTTTCGCTAGAAGACTTCGGTAGACCTTTTATCCATCAAGCCCAGTGGAATAGGCGTCTACGTTCGACAGGTGGGCGATTTTTCCCAAAAGATGGGCATTTGGATTTTAATCCCAAGGTTTATCAGGAACTGGGGTTGGACGTTTTTAGGAAAATTGTCCGCCATGAACTCTGTCATTATCACCTTTATTTCCAAGGGAAGGGCTATCAACACAAGGATCGGGATTTTAAGGAACTGTTGAAAGCAGTGGATGGATTACGCTTTGTGCCTTCCTTGACAAATAGCAACTCCAAACCACTCAAGCTCTATCGTTGCCAATCCTGCCGGCAAACTTATCAGCGCAAGCGAAGGATTGATACCAAACGCTATCGCTGTGGAGTTTGTAGAGGTAAATTGCTACTAATAAATCAGCCTGAGGACTGATGAAAGCCGAGCCTACCCGTGATATACTATGTCTAACCTAGCAGAAAGAGGAAATATCATGAACAGTAAATTTTATAAAATGAGACGAAATCGCATGATTTCAGGAGTTCTGGCGGGTCTGTCAGATAAGTGGAACTTTGATGTTACCCTTGTTCGTTTCTTGTTTGCCATTTTTACAGTTGCAAACTTTGGACTTGGCGTGATTATCTATATCATCCTAGCTTCTATCATGCCAACCAAGGAAGAAATCGAAGCAGAAATGTACGGAACAGGCCCACGTAAACGCAAAGAAGCTCAAGCCATTGACGATAATGAAGGCTGGTTTTGGTGAGTTAAATAAGAAAATAAGCTTTGTATTATAGAAGACAAGGCTTTTTTTCATCTTGTCAGAATCTATGGCTAAATGGTATAATAAGCGTATAAAACGATTTTGATTATTATAGTGAAAAATTTTTCAAGAATCTATAAAGAGAGTTACTAAAAGAAATCATAATCGAAAAATAATATTCATAAAATGTGGAGTTTTTTATGTTCGAACTAAATATAACAAAGTTAATTATTGTATGTGATGAGAGTACAGTTGGATATGCTAATTACTTACGCCAACTTGTAAGTGCTAATGACGATGAAGAAGACGTAATTATAGGAACTAAAGATGGTGCAATTAAAGTAAGTGTTTGGTTAGAAAAGCATTATTTAGATAATATGTCTACAATATCGTCTAATGAACATGTTTTGTTTATAGGAGAAAATCAAGCTAGTAAAGATGAAATACCAAGTATGACTGTAAAATTTGACCAACTTGGAATGAAATATGGATGGTTAGGCAAGCGTGGTATGATGCTAGTTTCAAGTACTATAGATAACCCAGATAGTTACAATGAATTTATTAATCTCTGTAGTGACTACAAGACTGAGTTTGAACTAATAGAGTTTAAAAAACCACTTCATGAACAAGCACTAGACGCAGCTGTTGGTGTTATGGGTGATATTCCTGATATTATGATGAATGTTGGAAATACATTATTATCTTTCTTGGGACCTGTGCCAGCTATTGCAGCAGATGCAGTTAATGCGGTTGCAGAAGCTACTAAATGGATTACAACAACAGAAGATCAGAGAAAAATTACAGATCAACAATATCGCGCTTTAACATTAATATTATATATGGATGGATTATCTGAGTTCTTGGAGGGATAATGAATGGAAGGCTTTAGAGAAGGATACGAATTCTTTCAAAAGCATGCAGGTAATTTTGCAGGACATACTGCTGGTGTACATTATTTAGACTCTGTAGAATCAGAGATAAAGAAGTTGGTGAATAATCTAAATGAATTTGAATATAATGGTGCACGTATAGATACACTAAAGGGAGATGTTGCTGAGTTTTGGCATGCTGGGACTTTTAATATTAATGCAGCTATTAATTCTTCAAAAAACAGGGTACAAGTTGATCGTAGCCATGACTTTGGCTCTGCTGATATTACAGGAATAAACTTCGATGCTGAATTTGGTTTAAAATATTATAAGGATGGGACAGCAAGTGCAATTCAGCAATCGAAAAGTATTTTAAATCGTTTCAATGAATATAAAGCTCGAGGTGGGAATGATAATCTCGAGAAATATTTAGAAGAACGGGGATTATCAGCTGAAACAGATTTAAATTCTCCAGTTTACGCAGGTCAGTATAGAGTAATTCCATCAGATCAGTTAGAAGAAGGGACTATGTCTTTAGAGCGAAAAATAAGCGAAGATGCTGTAAAGCGACCGGAGCAAGTTTATCGCCGTGAAGAGACTCTAGAATTACTCAGTGATAGAGTTAAAGATAATGAGGGAAATGAATCGATTCCTTTGTCGGAACAGGAAGCACGTGAACTTGCTACTTTGTCTAAGGAGGGTGGAGTAAATCCTGAGGATTTACACTTAACAACTGAAGATCTTATTAAATACATTGATATATTAAAGAAATCATACAAAGCAGGATTAACAGCTGCCACAATATCAATGGTTTTGAAAGTTGTACCGGAAATCTGGAATGCAATAGCTTATTTAATTAAGAATGGATATGTCGATGAAAAACAATTTAAAAAAATAGGTTTTGCAGCACTTACAGGAGCAGGAGAGGGGTTTGTTCGAGGAACGGTATCTGCTGCAATTACCGCAAGTTGTCTGTCTGGTGTGCTTGGAAAGACTTTTAAAAAAGTTAATCCATCGGTAGTAGGTGTAGTGACAGTACTAGTAATGAACTCGATGAAGAGCTCGTATAAAGTATTTACTGGTGAGATGAATAGAAGTGAGATGGTGAACGAGTTAATTAAAGAAATGTTTATTACAACCTGTGCATTTTCAATGGGATTATTAGGAAATGCATATATTAAAATTCCTCTACCTAATTTTCTTTCTAAACTTAATAAAGTTGTCCCTTTAGGATACATGATTGGTAGTTTTGTAGGATCGATAGCTGGTTCTGTAATTTACTCTTCAATATATAATCCAGTACTATCATTTTGTGTCGATTCAGGATTTACTCTATTTGGTTTAGTGGATCAAAATTACGAGTTGCCAGAAGAAGTATTAAAAGAAATAGGAATTGAAGTTTTTGAATATGAAAAGTTTGAATACGAACCGTTTGAATTTGAGAAGTTTGAATACGAGCGATTTGAATATGAACAATTTGAGTATGAGAAACTTCATACGATATTCTTAAGAAGAGGAATTATAGGTGTAAATTGTGTAGGATATTTATAATACTTGGATTGGATGTCTTTTATAAGTACGAGTATATTTATAATTATATAAGACAATTTATTTCTATCCGAAATTATTTTTTTAAGTTAGATAAGTCAATAACTATTAAATGATAAAATAGAAACGCAAAGAAGCCCAAGCCATTGACGATAATGAAGGCTGGTTTTGGTGAGGTAGAAACAGTTATTTTACTGTCAGTCTATGAATTCGACTAATCTATTTTAAAATTTTTGAACCCTTGTATCCGCAAGGGTTTTCTTCTTACTTTCTTTTTATGGTAAAATATTTTTAATGAAATGGCTACATTTCCTCCAATCTTACAAAAATGTAAGATTAAAGTCTCTTTTGTAAGGTTAGGTTATGGCAAGCAGTCTTTTTTTGATGTAAACTAGACTCATAAAGAACAAAGGAGTAACATCATGAAACAAATCTTACATAAGAAAACAAGAAAACCAAGCCATAAAGATATCGAGCGTGTTCAGCTGGGATGCGCTATGATGCAAGCAACATTTCATTTGATGGGATATTAAGAAAGGAGATTCTCATGACACTTTTAGATGTAAAACACGTTCAAAAAATTTATAAAACTCGTTTTCAGGGCAACCAAGTAGAAGCCCTCAAGGATATTCACTTTACCGTCGAAAAGGGTGACTACGTTGCCATCATGGGTGAGTCTGGTTCTGGTAAATCAACTTTGCTCAATATTCTAGCTATGCTGGATAAACCAACTCGTGGTCAGGTTTACTTGAATGGAACTGACACCGCAACCATTAAAAATTCACAGGCTTCTAGCTTCCGTCGTGAAAAGCTGGGATTTGTCTTCCAAGACTTTAATTTGTTAGATACTCTCTCTGTAAAAGATAATATCTTGCTTCCCCTTGTCTTGTCAAGAAGACCCATTACGGAGATGATGAAGAAATTGGTGGTGACAGCTGAAAATCTGGGTATCAACCAATTGCAAGAGAAGTACCCTTACGAGATTTCAGGTGGGCAGAAGCAGCGTGTAGCAGTAGCCCGCGCCATCATCACAGAACCTGAAATTCTCCTTGCAGATGAGCCAACAGGAGCTCTTGACTCCAAATCATCTGCAGCACTTCTTGATGTTTTTGATGAAATCAATGAGCGCGGGCAAACCATTCTTATGGTAACTCACTCAACAGCTGCGGCCAGCCGAGCTAAACGTGTTCTTTTCATCAAGGACGGCATTCTTTACAACCAAATCTACCGTGGAGAAAAAACAGAGCGTCAGATGTTCCAAGAAATCTCTGATACCTTGACTGTCATGGCAAGCGAGGTGAATTAGTATGTTTCGATTAACCAATAAGTTAGCGGTATCGAACTTGATTAAAAACCGCAAACTCTACTATCCTTTTGCGCTGGCTGTTCTCTTGGCAGTCACTGTCACCTATCTCTTTTACTCTCTAACCTTCAATCCCAAGATTGCTGAAATCCGTGGAGGAACAACCATTCAGGCTACACTTGGATTTGGTATGTTTGTCGTCACCCTTGCGTCAGCCATTATCGTCCTCTATGCCAATAGTTTTGTCATGAAGAACCGTTCCAAGGAATTAGGAATTTATGGCATGTTGGGCTTGGAGAAGCGTCATCTTATCAGTATGACCTTTAAGGAGTTAGTGGTATTTGGGATTCTAACTGTTGGAGCGGGTATCGGTATTGGAGCCTTGTTTGACAAGTTAATTTTCGCTTTCTTGCTCAAACTGATGAAATTGAAGGTTGAGCTGGTCGCTACCTTCCAAATGAATGTTGTCATTGCAGTACTTGTTGTCTTTGGATTGATTTTCCTAGGCCTCATGTTCCTGAATGCCCTTCGAATCGCCCGTATGAATGCTCTCCAACTCTCTCGTGAGAAAGCTAGTGGTGAGAAAAAAGGTCGTTTCCTACCTCTCCAAACTATTCTTGGTTCCATAAGTTTAGGGATTGGCTACTATCTTGCCCTTACTGTAAAAGATCCTCTTACAGCCTTAACAACCTTCTTCTTAGCTGTTTTACTGGTTATCTTTGGGACCTATCTCTTGTTCAATGCAGGTATTACCGTTTTCCTTCAAATCTTAAAGAAAAACAAGAAATACTATTACCAACCTAATAACCTCATATCTGTTTCCAACTTGATTTTCCGTATGAAGAAAAATGCAGTTGGACTAGCAACTATCGCTATTTTGTCAACAATGGTTTTAGTAACCATGTCAGCAGCGACAAGCATTTTCAATTCCGCAGAATCCTTTAAAAAAGTTCTAAATCCTCATGATTTTGGGGTTTCAGGACAAAATGTTGAAAAAGAAGATTTGGACAAACTCTTGAGCCAGTTTGCAAGTGACAAAGGTTATAAGATTAAAGAGAAAGAAGTAATTCGTTATACTTACTTTGGTGTTGCAAACCAAGAAGGAAATAAGTTAACACTTTTTGAAAAAGGACAAAATCGTGTCCAACCCACAACAGTTTTTATGGTATTTGACCAAAAAGATTATGAAAATATGACTGGTCAAAAACTGTCTCTATCAGGAAATGAGGTCGGACTCTTTGCCAAGAATGAGGGAGTTAAAGAACAGAAAACTCTAATTCTGAATGATCATCAATTTTCTGTCAAAGAAGAATTTAATAAAGATTTTATTGTCAACCATGTCCCAAATCAGTTTAATATTTTGACTGCTGATTACAATTATCTTGTTGTACCTGATTTACAAGCCTTTTTGGATCAATTCCCAGATTCGGCTATCTATAATCAGTTTTACGGTGGTATGAATGTAAATGCCAGTGAAGAAGAACAACTCAAGGTCGCTGACGAGTATGATAAATACCTCGATCAATTTAATGCTCAATTAAACACGGAAGGTAGCTATGTTTATGGTAGTAATTTATCAGATGCTAGTGCTCAAATGAGTGCCCTCTTTGGTGGTGTCTTCTTTATCGGTATTTTCCTATCCATTATCTTTATGGTCGGAACGGTTCTGGTCATCTATTACAAACAAATTTCTGAAGGCTATGAAGACCGTGAACGCTTTATTATCTTGCAGAAAGTCGGTTTAGATCAAAAGCAAATCAAGCAAACCATTAACAAACAGGTTTTAACTGTTTTCTTCCTTCCTTTGCTCTTTGCCTTCATACACCTAGCCTTTGCCTACCATATGCTTAGTCTGATTTTAAAAGTGATTGGTGTAATAGATACGACTATGATGTTGATTGTGACCTTGTCTATCTGCGCTATCTTCCTCATCGCCTATGTGCTGATTTTCATGATTACTTCAAGAAGTTATCGCAAGATCGTGCAAATGTAAAAAAAGATACCTCGACTTCAAAATCGAGGTATTTTTTGTGTTCTAAATGCTGAAAAGTTGTCCAAGTAAGAAGGTAACTCCCATGGTTAAAAGACCAATAGCGAGGTTCCGAATCATAGCCGTTTTGGTTGGGGCTTTTCCAAGTTTGGCACTAGTGTAACCAGTGAGAAGAAGGGCCACACCGACGATAAGGACGGTAGCAGGGATGCGGTATTCCCTTGGGAAAATGGTAATTGAAAGCATTGGTGGTAAGCTACCAAGGAAAAAAGAAACAAAGCTAGAGATGGCAGCATGCCAAGGATTGGTAAACTCTTCACACTCTATCCCATATTTTTCCTCTACCAAAGCCTTGAGCGGATTATTTAAAAAGGCTTTGTTGGTGAGAAGTTGGGCTGATGTTTCACACTCGCCATTTTGAATATAGGCAGCATAGAGGGACTTTTTGGCTAGTTCCATATCTTGGTCTAGCAAGAGTTTCTCACGCGCAACGGCCGCTTCCTCAGTATCTTTTTGAGTTGAAACGGACACATATTCTCCACCAGCCATTGAGAAGGCACCAGCTAGGATAGCAGCAAACCCTGATAAAAAAATAATCCAGATATTGCTAGTAGCACTAGCAACCCCGATAACCACACCAGCAATGGAAATAATTCCATCGTTAGCACCAAGAACACCCGCACGCAGGATATTTAACCGACCTGCAAAATTTGAATCGATTTCGTGATTTGTTTCTGACATACTATTCTCCTTTTTATCCAGTATAAAGGAAAAATATAGGGAAATCAATCTTTTAAAAGTATCTGAAAAAAGTTGCACGGTTTTAATGATATAAAAATGTCGACATCTTCTCTGATAGATTAAACACCAAAGGTAAAGAGTATAGAATAGCATAAAAATTTTAAATAAAATACGATAAACATTTTGTTCACTTTATAATCGTTTACAAGAGAAAAATTAGTGTAAAATCAAATAAAATCCAAATATTTTACGAACTATTTTTATATTTTCTTCGTAAACCGCTTTACAAGTTCTTAAAAACGTGATATAGTAATAAAGCTTAGAAAATGAGATGATGTTTTCTAGCAAATATAAACCCGAGTAAAAAATGCCTACGGACAGGCAGGGTTGAATGCCGAAGCGTGGTTGAAAAACCACATTATTGATAGGGTTAAAAGCCTACTTTTATAAGTTGATGTTAGGATACTTGTCCTAATTCATAAATTTTTAGTGTGGTGAAAGCACACGTCATCTTGTGAAACGATCAATAAAGTACGTAATATTTGCTACTAGAGAGTTAGGAAACATCGGGAACAGACATACTCAACAGAAACAAACATAAAAACGTCAGAAGATTGCAGAGCAGGTGAAAACCTGCTCTTTTTTCATGAGTCAACCTTTAGTCGCCTTCGTCTTCTTGAGGCGCTACAAATATGGAAAGGAGTATGTCTTGAAAGAGTTAGATCAAAACCAAGCTCCAATTTATGAGGCCTTGGTGAAGTTACGCAAGAAACGGATTGTTCCCTTTGATGTTCCAGGTCACAAGCGTGGACGAGGAAATCCAGAACTTGTCGAACTCTTAGGAGAAAAATGTGTAGGTATTGATGTCAATTCGATGAAACCCTTGGATAATTTAGGCCACCCCATTTCGATTATTCGGGATGCAGAGGAGCTGGCAGCTGATGCTTTTGGAGCTAGCCATGCCTTTCTCATGATTGGAGGAACAACTTCATCGGTGCAGACTATGATTCTCGCAACCTGCAAGGCAGGAGATAAGATTATTCTGCCACGAAATGTCCACAAATCTGCTATCAATGCGCTGGTTCTATGTGGTGCCATTCCCATCTATATCGAGATGAGTGTAGATCCTAAAATTGGTATCGCTTTAGGTCTTGAAAATGATCGAGTAGCCAAGGCCATAAAGGACCATCCAGATGCCAAGGCCATTTTGATTAACAATCCTACTTACTACGGAATCTGTTCAGACCTAAGGGGATTGACAAAAATGGCTCATGAAGCTGGTATGATGGTTTTAGTAGATGAAGCCCACGGAGCGCATTTGCATTTTACAGATAAACTTCCAATTTCTGCTATGGATGCAGGTGCTGATATGGCAGCAGTCTCCATGCATAAGTCTGGTGGAAGTTTGACCCAAAGTTCGCTTCTTTTAATCGGGGAGCAGATGAATCCTGAATACGTACGTCAGATTATCAATCTTACCCAGTCAACATCCGCCTCTTATTTGTTGATGGCTAGTCTGGATATTTCGCGTCGCAACTTGGCTCTTCGTGGTAAAGAGTCTTTTGAGAAGGTCATTGAGTTATCAGAGTATGCTCGTCGTGAAATCAATGCTATCGGTGGATACTATGCCTACTCAAAAGAGTTAATAGACGGTGTTTCGGTTTGCGATTTTGACGTGACCAAGCTGTCAGTTTACACTCAGGGTATTGGTTTAACAGGTATCGAGGTTTATGACCTCCTACGAGACGAATACGACATTCAGATTGAGTTTGGTGATATTGGCAATATCTTGGCCTATATTTCGATTGGTGATCGTATCCAAGACATCGAGCGTTTGGTCGGTGCTTTGGCTGATATCAAGAGACTTTACTCGAGAGATGGAAAAGACTTGATAGCTGGAGAATATATTCAGCCCGAGTTAGTGCTGTCTCCACAAGAAGCCTTCTATTCAGAAAGAAAAAGTTTAACCTTGGATGATTCTGTTGGACAAGTCTGTGGAGAATTTGTTATGTGTTACCCTCCAGGAATCCCTATCTTGGCTCCTGGTGAACGCATTATACGTGAAATTGTAGACTATATCCAATTTGCCAAGGAACGTGGTTGCTCCCTCCAAGGGACGGAAGATCCTGAGGTCAATCACATCAACGTCATTAAGAGAAAGGAGAACTAGATGGATTTATGGTTTTCTGAAGTTCATACTCCAGATGTGAAATTGTCCCTGAGAACAGCCAAGCAACTCTACGCTGGTAAAAGTGAATGGCAGGATATCGAAGTCTTGGATACACCAGCTTTTGGGAAAATACTGATTTTAAATGGGCATGTCTTGTTTTCAGATGCGGATGATTTTGTCTACAATGAAATGACCGTCCACGTTCCCATGGCTGTCCACCCAAATCCCAAGAAAGTATTGGTTATTGGGGGTGGTGATGGCGGTGTCGCCCAAGTATTAACACTCTATCCTGAGCTGGAACAAATCGATATTGTGGAACCAGATGAGATGTTGGTTGAAGTCTGTCGTGAGTATTTCCCAGACTTTGCTGCAGGGCTAGATGATCCTCGTGTTACCATTTACTACCAAAATGGGCTACGCTTTTTGCGAAACTGCGAAGATGATTACGATATTATCATCAACGATGCGACAGATCCGTTTGGCCATACGGAAGGGCTCTTTACCAAGGAATTCTACGGCAATAGTTATAGGGCTCTGAAAGAAGACGGTATCATGATTTACCAGCATGGGAGTCCCTTCTTTGATGAGGATGAGTCAGCTTGCCGAAGTATGCATCGCAAGGTCAATCAAGCCTTTCCAATCAGCCGGGTCTATCAGGCCCATATTCCAACCAGTCCAGCTGGCTATTGGTTATTTGGGTTTGCATCGAAAAAATACCACCCTGTCAAAGATTTTGATAAGGAAGGCTGGAAAAAACGCCAGCTTTTCACAGAATACTACACTGCAAACTTACACGTGGGAGCCTTTATGTTGCCCAAGTATGTTGAGGACATTTTAGAAGAAGAGGAAGGAAAAAAATGAGTCGTTTATTAGTTATTGGATGTGGGGGCGTTGCCCAAGTTGCTATTTCAAAGATTTGTCAAGATAGTGAAACCTTTACAGAGATTATGATTGCTAGCCGTACCAAGTCAAAATGCGATGACTTGAAAGCGAAGCTAGAAGGTAAAACTACGACAAAAATTGAAACTGCTGCACTTGATGCTGACAAGGTCGAAGAAGTCATTGCCTTGATTGAAAGCTACAAACCAGAAGCCGTTTTGAACGTAGCGCTACCATACCAAGACTTGACTATTATGGACGCTTGTTTGGCAACAGGTGTTCACTATATCGACACGGCCAACTATGAAGCAGAAGACACAGAAGACCCTGAGTGGCGTGCTATTTATGAGAAACGTTGTAAGGAACTTGGTTTTACAGCCTACTTTGACTACTCATGGCAGTGGGCTTATCAAGAGAAATTCAAAGAAGCAGGCTTGACCGCTCTGCTTGGTTCTGGTTTTGACCCAGGTGTGACCAGCGTCTTTTCTGCTTACGCCCTTAAACACTATTTTGATGAAATCCACTATATCGACATTTTAGACTGTAATGGTGGTGACCACGGTTATCCATTTGCGACAAACTTTAACCCAGAAATCAATCTCCGCGAGGTTTCTGCGCCAGGTTCTTACTGGGAAGATGGAAAATGGGTCGAAGTGGAAGCTATGTCAATCAAGCGCGAGTACGATTTCCCTCAGGTCGGACAAAAAGACATGTATCTCCTTCACCATGAAGAAATTGAATCATTGGCCAAGAACATTCCAGGTGTCAAACGTATTCGTTTCTTTATGACTTTTGGTCAATCTTATCTAACGCACATGAAATGTCTGGAAAATGTCGGTCTCCTTCGTACGGATACCATTAACTTCAACGGTCAAGAAATTGTACCAATCCAATTTTTGAAAGCCTTGCTTCCAGATCCAGCCAGCCTTGGGCCACGCACTGTTGGTAAAACCAATATTGGATGTATCTTTACAGGTGTCAAAGATGGCGTTGAAAAGACCATCTACATCTACAATGTCTGCGACCATCAGGAATGTTATGCAGAAGTTGGTTCACAAGCTATTTCATATACAACAGGAGTTCCAGCCATGATTGGTACAAAATTGGTTATGAACGGTACTTGGAAACAAGCTGGAGTTTACAACCTTGAAGAGTTGGATCCAGATCCATTCATGGAAGCTTTGAATGAGTATGGTTTGCCTTGGATTGTGGTTGAAAATCCACAAATGGTGGACTGATGAAGTTAGAACAAGTACCAACGCCAGCCTATGTCATTGACTTGGCCAAGTTAGAAGCAAACTGCCGCATTCTACAATATGTACAAGAAGAGGCTGGTTGCAAGGTTTTGCTTGCCCAGAAGGCTTATTCCCTCTACAAAACCTATCCCTTGATTAGCCAGTATCTATCAGGTACGACAGCCAGTGGACTCTATGAAGCTAAGCTAGCTAGGGAAGAATTTCCAGGAGAAGTCCATGTATTTGCGCCAGCCTTTAAGGATGCGGACTTGGAGGAATTGCTGGAGATAACAAATCATATCGTCTTTAACTCAGAGAGACAGTTGCGTAAACATGGGGCCCGTTGTCGGGATGCTGGTGTAAGCGTGGGTTTGCGACTTAACCCTCAGTGTTCAACTCAAGGTGACCACGCGCTCTATGACCCTTGTGCACCTGGCTCCCGTTTTGGAGTAACTTCAGACAAGATACCGAGTGATTTGCTGGATTTGGTGGATGGTCTTCATTTTCACACCCTTTGCGAGCAGGGAGCAGATGATTTAGAGACAACTTTGAAAGCAGTAGAAGAGCAATTTGGAGCCTATTTGCATCAGGTCAAATGGCTCAATATGGGGGGCGGACACCACATCACAAGAGAGGACTATGATGTAGATTTGCTGATTTCTGAGATCAAGCGTATCCGAGAAACTTACAATCTTGAAATCTATATCGAGCCTGGTGAAGCCATTGCGCTCAATGCAGGTTATCTAGCAACTGAAGTATTGGATATTGTCGAAAACGGTATGGAAATCTTGGTTTTAGACGCCTCTGCGACCTGCCATATGCCTGATGTACTTGAGATGCCCTATCGTCCACCTTTGAGAAATGGATTTGCCGCTCAGGAAAAAGCCCATACCTATAGACTTTCTTCCAATACCTGTCTGACAGGAGATGTGATTGGTGATTATAGCTTTGAAAATCCAGTTCAAATCGGTGATAGACTTTATTTTGAAGATATGGCTATTTACTCATTTGTCAAAAATAATACCTTTAATGGTATTGGATTGCCAAGTCTCTATCTCATGGATGAGCAGGGTGACTGCAGATTAGTCAAATCTTTTGGTTATCAAGACTTTAAAGGGAGATTATCATGATGGACAGTCCCAAAAAATTAGGCTATCGCATGCCAGCAGAGTACGAACCCCATCATGGTACCCTCATGATATGGCCGACTCGACCAGGTTCATGGCCCTTTCAAGGAAAAGCTGCTAAAGCAGCATTTAGCCAGATTATCAAAACCATAGCAGAAGGGGAAAGAGTCTATCTTTTGGTAGAGCAAGATTATCTATCTGAAGCCCAATCTTATCTTGGAGACAAGGTTGTTTATTTAGACATTCCCACCAATGATGCCTGGGCGCGTGATACAGGTCCGACTATTCTCCTTAATGATAAAAGGGAAAAGTTGGCAGTAGACTGGTCTTTCAATGCTTGGGGTGGTGCTGTTGATGGTCTTTATCAAGATTATGAAGATGATGACCAAGTAGCCAGTCGTTTTGCTGAGACCTTGGAAATGCCTGTTTATGATGCCAAGCTTTTTGTATTGGAAGGCGGAGCGATACATAGCGATGGCCAAGGAACCATTCTCGTAACTGAAAGTTGCTTGCTTAGTCCTGGTCGTAATCCTCATCTTAGTAAAGAAAAAATTGAGAGAAGATTATTGGACTATCTAGGTGCTGACAAAGTTATCTGGCTTCCTTATGGTATTTATCAGGACGAAACCAATGAACACGTTGACAACGTTGCAGCCTTTGTTGGTCCTGCAGAGCTTGTTTTGGCTTGGACAGATGATCAAAACGATCCTCAGTATGTCATGTCAAAAGCAGATCTCGAACTTTTAGAGCAAGAAACAGATGCAAAAGGTCGACACTTCACCATTCATAAACTTCCAATTCCAGCTATTCAGCAAGTTATAACTGAAGAGGATTTGCCAGGCTACATCTATGAAGAAGGAGAAGAAGAGCGATACGCTGGTGAACGACTAGCAGCTTCCTACGTAAACTTTTATATCGCCAACAAGGTTGTCCTTGTTCCCCAGTTTCAAGATGTCAATGACCAAGTAGCCTTAGATATCCTCAGTAAGTGTTTCCCGGACCGTAAAGTTGTCGGAATACCAGCCAGAGATATTCTCTTAGGTGGTGGAAATATTCACTGTATCACCCAACAAATCCCAGAATAGGAGAAAAAGATGAGAAATGTAAAAGTTGCAGCCATCCAGATGCAATGCGCTAAGGATGTGGCAACAAATATTCAAACAGCGGAGCGTTTAGTACGTCAGGCTGCAGAACAAGGCGTACAAATCATTCTCTTACCAGAGTTGTTTGAACGTCCCTATTTCTGTCAGGAACGTCAGTATGACTACTACCAGCATGCCCAGTCGGTGACAGACAATACAGCTATTCAGCATTTTAAGGAGCTTGCTAAGGAACTAGAAGTCGTTTTACCGATCAGTTTCTATGAAAAAGATGGCAATGTCTTGTATAACTCAATTGCTGTCATTGATGCAGATGGGGAAGTGCTGGGCGTTTATCGGAAGACCCACATACCAGATGATCATTATTATCAAGAAAAGTTTTATTTCACGCCTGGTAACACTGGTTTCAAGGTCTGGGATACTCGCTATGCTAAGATTGGGGTCGGTATCTGTTGGGATCAATGGTTCCCTGAAACAGCGCGCTGTCTTGCGTTAAATGGTGCTGAATTGCTCTTTTATCCTACAGCTATCGGTTCAGAGCCAATTTTGGATACAGATAGTTGTGGCCATTGGCAACGTACCATGCAAGGACACGCAGCAGCAAATATTGTTCCAGTCATCGCAGCCAATCGCTATGGTTTGGAAGAAGTCACTCCTAGTGAGGAAAATGGTGGACAGAGTTCCAGTCTTGACTTCTACGGTTCATCCTTTATGACGGATGAAACAGGGGCTATTCTAGAACGAGCTGAAAGACAAGCTGAAGCTGTTCTGTTAGCTACTTATGATCTAGACAAGGGAGCAAGTGAACGCCTAAACTGGGGCTTGTTTCGAGATAGAAGACCCGAAATGTATCATCGAATTACGGACTAGTAGGGGAGAAATGAGAGATTCATTCTGCTAGACTAACTTCTTATTAGCAACTATTAAGTATACTAGATCATCTAGCAAGTGGATTTTATATTTTAAACCTCTAAGGCTTTCTCGCGCTTTTATGCGAGGAGCTTTTCTGTTTAAGCTTTATCAATAAAACATGCTATAATAGTTGCAGAAAGGTTGGTGTTTATGGCTAGGATATTGGTTATTGAAGACAATAGTGACATTCAAGAAATTTTGCGAACACTTCTTGCTGAGGAGCATGAGGTGATTCAAGCCTTTTCTGGTACAGAAGGAATCATGCGTTTTGACCAAGGGGGGATTGACCTCGTTTTACTAGATATCATGCTTCCTGGGAAAAATGGGGATCAGGTTTTAAAAGCCATCAGGGAACAAAGTCAAACTCCAGTCATTATGCTAACGGCTTTGAGCGATAAGAAGTTAATCAGTCAATACCTCTTAGACGGTGCCAATGATTACATCGTCAAGCCTTTTGATTTGGATGAAGTCTTTGCAAGAGTTACTGTTCAGTTACGCCAAAGTGTAGAAAAACAGCCTATGGAAATAGAAAAAACTGAAAATCTGCCACAAAACTTGAAAAATATCCAGTTTGATGCCGAAAGTTTTGAAATCAAAAATAGTCAGGAAACGATTCGCCTTGCCAAGAAAGAATGCTTAATTCTCCAAACTCTCCTTAAACACCCTAAGAAAATTTTTACAAAAGAAGAACTTTATGAATTGGTCTGGGAGGAGAGCTATCTATCTGGAGATAATACTCTCAATACGCATTTGAGTAATCTTCGAAAAAAATTAAACCAGCTTGACCCAAATCAAGAATATATTGAAACCATCTGGGGAGTTGGGGTAAGATTAAAAGGAGACAAGCAATGACCTACATGATAATTTTTGTCCTACTGATACTCCTAATTATTTTATCGATTGCATTGATTCGCTACCATCTAGCACTTAAAAACTTGAGTCAACAGATTGAAGACAAGATTCTCACAGGTAGCATGAAAAGAGTCGGAGTCAGCATTTTTTCCAAACATTTTTTACAGCTCTACCAGCAGATTGAGAATTTATTTCAAGAAGTGGAACAATCTCGGTTGGTGATGAAAAGGGAAAAGCAGACTCTGGATATGGCCATCAGCAATATCGCCCATGATATTCGGACGCCTTTGACTATCGCTTCAGGCTACACCCAACAATTGATAAAGTCTCCTGAAGATAAAGCAGAAACCTTACAAAAAATAGCCCAGCATCTTGATTTAGTTTCTAAACGTTTGGAGGCTCTCCTAGAATACCGTCGTTTGATGGAAGGAGCTGTCAAACCGAAACTGGAAGAAGTGGATTTTTCAGCTTTTATCACCAAAAAGACTTTGGCTTATTATGATGTTTTTCAGGCGGCAAATATCACGCTTGATTTTAAGGTTGAAGCTGGTTTAACAATGAGGACTGATGAAAACTTGCTGGATCGGATTTTACAAAATTTGCTTGGAAATGTCCTCAAGCATGGCAAGGAGGAAGCGCGGCTATCTTTTAGGAAGGAAAAGGGACAGCTTGTCTTAGAGATTGCAAACCTTGTCAAACAGCCCATCAAAAGAATAGAAAATCTCAGCAACCGTTTTTATTCTGAAAATCTATCTGATACGGAAGAATCCTCTGGTTTAGGCCTTTATATCACTGAGGAATTATGCCATCTTCTTGGTGCAGAGATGAAACTAAGCACAGATGGGCAATGGTTGTCAGTTTGCATTTACTTTTAACAAAAAGAAACCTCCTCTGTAGCCTAGAGGAGGTCATTTTTTATAGACTTTTCTTTTTGAAAACTGTCAGTCCACTTAGATTAAAGATTACAATAACAGCTAAGCTAACTATAAGTGTGTAGAAAATTGATTCACTATTAGCAGTCATAGCATAGAAAAATTGCAACGATAAATATGGTAAAATTTTGATATTTGGAAAAATGAGCATTGGCATAGAAAGTAAGATAGAGCTGACAAAATAACCAATAAATACCGCAATATAAGAATGACTAACATAGAGAATGAAGGAAACAATGGAAAGCCAAGCAAGGAGGCAAAGAAATTGAAGGAAAATGGTTACCAGTAGATTGCCAATAAAGCCATCAGGCATAGTTCCAAATCCATTTAAGATAGTTGCTGGAATAAAGGCAATTACAAGACAGATGATGACTTGTAAAAGTGCAATACAAGCCAATACAAAGGCTTTGGCTAGAAAAAACTCGGTACGAGAGACACCCACTGTTAAATTATTTTTATAGAGTTTACCGATTAAATCAACTCCAAGAACGAGACAAGCTAGAATGATGCAGAGAAAAACGAGGTTTGAACCTTGACTAGATGCGTTGATCAGGGCTTGTACACCATTCCAACCTTGGGTTGGAATTTCTGGTTCTTCTGTCTGGATTGCCATCAGATGACCCGTAGCTCCTATACTTGCACCCATTAGCATGAGAGCAAAGAGAATGACCTCTGTAATCCAAAAACCTTTGGAACGGAAAAGACGGTAAAAGTCTGCTTGAATGGTATGTATCATGATTTTCCTCCTATTCGACCAATTGAGTGAAGTATTCTTCTAGGTTTTGACGGGCGTAGTAAATCTCGTCAATGTCAACATCTGCCAAGGTTAATTCCTTGAGAATCTGTTTGACATCTTGTTCCTGACCAAAGATGTGAATTTCGTTTTCAGGATTAACAACCTTGAACTGGAGCTGGATTTGTTCTTTCAATACTTGACAAGCTTTCTCTTGATCAGCTGTCTTAAGGACAATATAATCCTCACTTAGTGTTTCAAATTCAGCTTTACTGATTTCACGGATAATCTTACCTTGATCTAAAATACCAAAACGATTTGCTACGAGATAGAGTTCTGACAAGATATGGCTAGAGATGAGAATGGTTATTCCTTTTTCTTGATTGAGCCGTTGAATCATTAGTCGAAATTCTTTGATACCGATTGGGTCGAGACCGTTGATAGGTTCATCTAAGATTAGGAAGTCTGGTTTGGATAGGAGGGCAATGGCAATACCAAGTCTTTGTTTCATTCCTAGCGAGAAATCACGAAAGACTTTCTTACCTGTATCTGGCAAACCTACATAGTCAAGCGTTTCTCGAATGACTTGATCAGCATTTGGAATATGTCTAATCATACAATAATATTTCAGATTTTGATAGGCTGTTAAGTGATTATGAGCTACAGGTGATTCGATCACTGAACCTACTCGAGATAGAGCCCTGGTCCACTCATTTTCCGATTGACTAGAAAAGAGGGAAACAGTTCCTTTATCCGCAAACAGTAGTTGCGTAATAATTTTTATTAAGGTGGTCTTCCCAGCTCCGTTCTTTCCGATAAGTCCATAAATATCTCCCTCTCTTATCGTTAGATGAAGATCCTGAAGGATAGCTTGTTTGTCAAAGTTTTTGGACAATCCATGAATGTCAAGTACTGTTTTCATGATTCTCTCCTTTTGATTGATTTTGATAATTTTAGTATAAAGCATAGAAATCAAAGAAAGCTCAAGCATTTCTAAAGAGTTTCTAAAGTTTTAGGAATTCTTAAATATCAAAACCCAGTTGATATGAACTGGGCTTCTTAATTATAAAATATATTTCTCAATCGCATGCGCAACGCCGTCTTCTTCGTTGCTTGCTGTAACGTCATCAGCTAGGGATTTGACATAATCGCTGGCATTTCCCATTGCAATGCCAAGTCCTGCAAACTGGAGCATTTCGATATCGTTATTGGCATCGCCCATGGCCATGATTTCTGATGGCTTGATATTCAAAATATCTGCTAGTCGAGAAAGAGCGGTAGCCTTTGTCGTACCAAGTGGCATAGCTTCATAAATGACAGGCTGCGAACGAACTCCACTAAATCGTTGACAAAGCTCCTCAGCAAAACGCTGCTCAAAATCGTCTGTTTGGCTCTCTGTCCCCAAAAACATCCCTTGGAACATCCTGTACTTGCCACTAGTCGCTTCCTCAAGAGAAATTTCAGTCAGGTCTGAAAAGACTAGGTCGGCATCATTTTTAATGATTTCATTAGGCTTGCCACCGAGGACAAAATAATGTTCCTCATCAAAAAGAGTCAACTGAACATCACTTTTTTCAGCTAGGTCATAGAGGTATTCAATGTCAGATGGACTGAGTTCTTGCCAATCAACCAGACTCCAATCACTTGTCTGGTGAGTTGAGCAACCGTTGTTAACAATGACATATTCGTTCTGGAGGTCAAGCCCCAGTTTTTTATAGTAGGGGAGGACACCGAAAAGGGGGCGGCCCGTACAAAGTACCAGTTTGACACCTTTTTCAAGAGCTTGGTGAATAGCAGTAATATGAGCTTGTGGGATTTCCTTGGCTTCATTGAGGAGGGTTCCGTCCATATCCAAGGCTAGTAGTTTAATCATAAGACTTCCTTCTTTATCTTTTGGTATTATTATAGCATATTTTGGAGGAAAGGAGGAGGAATCTTCGGGCTAATCATGGTATAATAAAAGGTAATGAAAAATTCCAACGAGGCTGAGATGAAATTACTTTATACTGATATTCGGACTTCTTTGACTGAAATTCTAACCAGAGAGGCGGAGGAGCTAGTTGCTGTGGGCAAGCGGGTCTTCTACATCGCTCCCAACTCTCTTTCTTTTGAAAAGGAACGTGCCGTGCTGGAATGCTTGTCCCAGCAGGCTTCTTTTGCGATTACTGTTACGCGCTTTGCTCAAATGGCTCGTTATCTGATTTTGAATGACTTGCCTGCCAAGACCAGTCTAGATGACATCGGTCTTGGGATGGCCTTTTACAAATGCCTTGCCGAACTTGATCCTAAGGATTTACGTGTTTATGGAGCTATCAAGCAGGATCCTCAATTTATCCAGCAGTTGATTGAGCTTTACCACGAGATGACCAAAGCTCAGATGAGTTTTTTGGACTTGGAGAGTTTGACGGATGAGGACAAGAGAGCCGATTTACTCTTGATTTTTGAGAAGGTAACGGCCTACCTCAATCAAGGTCAGTTGACTCAGGGAAGTCAGTTGTCCCATTTGATTGAGGCTATTGAGAATTACAAAGTTAGTAGTGACCTCTCTCAAATAGCCTTGGTCATTGACGGATTTACCCGTTTTTCTGCCGAGGAAGAGCGGATTGTGGACTTACTTCATGGCAAGGGTGTTGAGATTGTTATCGGGGCTTATGCGAGCAAGAAAGCCTATACCAGCCCTTTTAGCGAGGGGAATCTCTACCAAGCCAGTGTGGAGTTCCTCCATCATCTAGCCTCTAAATACCAAACACCTGCTCAGGACTGTTCTCAAACTCATGAGAAGATGGATAGTTTTAACAAGGCATCTCGTTTGCTGGAGTCTTCTTATGACTTTTCAGAGCTCACTTTGGAGGTCGATGAGAAAGATCGTGAAAACCTGCAAATATGGTCTTGTTTGACGCAAAAGGAAGAGTTGGAGTTGCTAGCCCGTAGCATTCGTCAGAAATTGCATGCCAATCCTAACCTGAGCTACAAGCATTTTCGTATTCTCTTGGGGGATGTGGCTTCTTACCAGTTATCCCTTAAAACTATTTTTGACCAGTATCAGATTCCTTTCTATCTTGGTAGAAGCGAATCCATGGCTCATCACCCCTTGACACAGTTTGTCGAGTCTATTTTGGCTTTAAAACGCTATCGTTTTCGTCAGGAGGATTTGATTAACCTACTCAGAACGGGTTTGTATACCGACCTTAGTCAGGCAGATATTGATGCTTTTGAGCAATATATCCGCTATCTTGGTATCAATGGCTTGCCAGCCTTTCAGCAAACCTTCACCAAATCTCACCATGGAAAATTTGATTTAGGGCGTTTAAATGCTCTTCGTCTGCGTATTTTAGCACCTCTAGAGGCCTTGTTTGCCAGTCGAAAACAGAAGGCTGAAAATCTCTTGCAAAAGTGGAATAACTTTCTAAAAGAAGGAGCGGTGACCAAGCAGTTACAAGATTTGACAGCCACTATGGAAGCTGTAGAACAGGAAAGACAAGCCGAAGTTTGGAAGGCATTCTGTCATGTTTTAGAACAATTTGCGACCGTTTTTGCTGGTTCACAAGTTAGTCTGGAGGACTTCTTGGCCTTGCTTCATTCCGGTATGAGTCTATCTCAATACCGTACCATTCCAGCGACAGTAGACACCGTTCTGGTGCAGAGTTACGATTTGATTGCGCCCTTAACGGCTGACTTTGTCTATGCCATTGGGCTGACTCAGGACAATTTACCAAAAATCGCGCAAAATACCAGTCTTTTGACAGATGAAGAGAGACAAAGTCTAAACCAAGCGACAGAAGAGGGGGCGCAATTGCTGATTGCCAGCAGTGAGAACCTCAAGAAAAATCGCTATACCATGCTTTCCTTGGTCAATTCTGCTCGTAAGCAGTTGGTCTTGTCGGCTCCAAGCCTTTTTAATGAAAGTGAAAGTAAGGAGTCAGCCTATCTTCAAGAACTTGTCCATTTTGGATTTAGTCGGAGAGAGAAGAGGATGAATCACAAAGGGCTGTCTAAGGAGGATATGGGGTCCTATCACAGTCTTTTGTCTAGCCTGGTTGCCTATCACCAGCAGGGCGAGACGAGCGATACTGGGCAAGATTTGACCTTTATTAAGGTACTGGCGCGTGTCATGGGTAAAAAACTAGATCAGCAAGGTCTGGAAAATCTAGCCCTTCCAACAAGCCCAAGCAGTAAGCAGTTGAGCAAGGACACCTTACAAGCGCTCTATCCTGCTGAACAGGAGTTTTATCTCTCTACCTCTGGTTTGACGGAGTTTTACCGGAACCAATACAGTTATTTCCTTCGCTACGTTTTAGGCTTGCAGGAGGAATTACGTTTGCGTCCAGATGCTCGTAGTCACGGAAATTTCCTGCACCGTATTTTTGAACGGGCCTTGCAATTACCTGATGAAGATTCCTTTGACCACCGTCTAGAACAAGCTATTCAAGAAACCAGTCAAGAACGCGAATTTGAAGCCATTTATCAAGAAAGTTTGGAAGCCCAGTTTACAAAGGAAGTTTTGCTTGATGTTGCACGAACGACTGGCCACATTCTCCGCCATAATCCAGTTATTGAAACCATCAAAGAAGAGGCAACATTTGGAGGCAAAGAGCAGGCCTTTATTCAATTGGACAATGGTCGTAGTGTCTTTGTACGAGGCAAGGTTGACCGCATTGACCGTTTGAAAGCTGATGGAGCGATCGGAGTGGTAGACTACAAATCCAGTCTGACTCAGTTCCAGTTTCCTCATTTCTTTAATGGACTCAATTCCCAGTTGCCAACCTATCTAGCTGCCCTAAAAAGAGAAGGGGAGCAGAACTTTTTCGGAGCTATGTACTTGGAAATGGCTGAACCGGTCCAATCTCTGATGGCCGTTAAAAGTCTAGCAGGTGCAGTAGTAGAAGCTAGCAAGTCAATGAAATACCAAGGCCTCTTCTTAGAAAAAGAAAGCAGTCATTTGGGCGAATTTTACAATAAAAACAAGGCTAATCAGCTGACGGATGAGGAATTCCAGCTCCTGCTGGACTACAATGCCCATCTTTACAAGAAAGCAGCAGAGAAGATTTTAGCAGGCCAGTTTGCCATTAATCCTTATACAGAAAATGGCAGAAGTATTGCACCTTATGTTCAGCAACATCAAGCCATCACAGGATTTGAAGCAAATTACCACTTGGGCCAAGCCCGTTTCTTAGAGAAGTTAGACTTAGCTGATGGCAAGCGTCTGGTCGGAGAAAAACTTAAGCAAGCTTGGTTTGAAAAAATAAGAGAGGAGTTGAATCGATGAAGCCTATTTCCTTTTTAAGTGAGGAGGAGATTCAAAAACTGCAAGAAGCAGAAGCGCATTCGAGCAAGGAACAAAAGAAAACTGCCGAGCAAATCGAAGCTATCTACACTTCTGGTCAGAATATCCTTGTCTCAGCGTCGGCTGGTTCTGGGAAGACTTTTGTCATGGCTGAGCGCATTCTAGATCAATTGACGCGTGGTGTCGAAATTTCTCAACTCTTTATCTCAACCTTTACCGTCAAGGCTGCCACAGAGCTTAAGGAACGTTTGGAGAAAAAAATTAGCCAACAAATTCAAGAAAGTAGTGATGTCGACCTCAAACAACACTTGGGTCGCCAGTTGGCAGACCTACCCAACGCGGCTATTGGTACCATGGACTCTTTTACACAAAAATTCCTTGGTAAACATGGCTATTTGCTTGATATTGCGCCTAATTTCCGTATTTTACAAAACCAAAGCGAGCAACTTCTTCTAAAAAACGAAGTCTTCCATGAGGTCTTTGAAGCCCATTACCAAGGAATACAGAAAGCAAAGTTTAGTCGTTTGCTAAAAAACTTTGCTGGACGGGGGAAAGATGAACGGGGGCTGCGCCAGCAAGTTTACAAAATTTATGACTTCCTCCAATCCACCAGCAATCCTCAAAATTGGCTGAGTGAATCTTTCTTAAAAGGCTTTGAAAAAGCTGATTTTACCAGTGAAAAAGAAAAACTGACTGAGCGAATCAAACAAGCCCTTTGGGACTTGGAAAGCTTTTTCCGTTATCACCTGGATAATGATGCCAAGGAGTTTCCAAAGGCTGCTTATTTAGAAAATGTTCAGTTGATTCTGGATGAAATTGGCTCCTTAAATCAAGAATCCGATAGTCAGGCTTATCAGGCAGTGCTTGCGCGTGTTGTCGCAATCTCTAAGGAGAAAAACGGTCGGGCTCTGACGAATGCTAGTCGTAAGGCTGATTTGAAGCCACTGGCCGATGCCTACAACGAAGAGAGAAAGAGCCAGTTTACTAAACTAGGACAACTGTCAGACCAGATAACCATTCTCGACTATCAAGAACGTTATCATGGAGACACATGGGAACTGGCCAAAACCTTCCAATCTTTCATGAGTGATTTTGTGGAGGCTTATCGTCAGTGCAAACGCCAAGAAAATGCTTTTGAGTTTGCTGATATCAGCCATTATACCATTGAGATTTTAGAGAATTTCCCACAAGTTCGTCAGGCTTATCAGGAGCGCTTCCACGAAGTCATGGTCGATGAATATCAAGATACCAACCATATTCAAGAACGAATGCTGGAATTGCTGTCTAATGGCCACAATCGCTTTATGGTGGGAGATATCAAGCAGTCTATCTATCGTTTCCGTCAAGCTGATCCGCAGATTTTCAATGAAAAATTCCAACGTTACTCTCAAAATCCCCAAGAAGGCAAGCTGATTCTCCTCAAGGAAAATTTCCGTAGTAGTTCAGAAGTGCTGTCAGCAACCAATGATGTTTTTGAGCGTCTCATGGACCAAGAGGTCGGCGAAATCAACTATGATAACATGCACCAGCTTGTTTTTGCCAATACCAAACTGACTCCCAATCCTGACAACAAGGCAGAGTTTCTCCTCTACGACAAGGATGACATAGGTGAGGAAGAAGAGGATCAGGCAGAAACGAAACTAACAGGCGAAATGCGCTTAGTTATCAAGGAGATCCTGAAACTTCATCAGGAAAAAGGTGTTGCCTTTAAAGAAATTGCCCTTTTGACCTCTAGTCGTAGTCGTAATGACCAGATTCTTCTCGCCCTGTCTGAGTACGGAATTCCTGTCAAAACCGACGGAGAGCAAAACAACTATCTCCAATCTCTAGAAGTACAAGTCATGCTAGACACCCTTCGTGTCATTCATAATCCCCTGCAAGACTATGCCTTGGTTGCCCTTATGAAGTCTCCTATGTTTGGCTTTGACGAGGACGAGTTGGCACGTTTGTCCCTTCAGAAAGCAGAGGATAAAGTCCAAGAAAATCTCTATGAGAAACTGGTCAATGCACAAAAAATGGTAACAAGCCAGAAAAACTTGATTCACACGGCTCTCGCTGAGAAACTAAAGCAATTCATGGATATCTTGGCTTCTTGGCGCTTGTATGCCAAAACCCACTCCCTCTATGACCTGATTTGGAAGATTTACAACGATCGTTTTTATTATGACTATGTTGGGGCTTTGCCAAATGGTCCTGCTAGACAGGCCAATCTCTATGCCCTAGCACTGCGTGCTGATCAATTTGAAAAGAGCAATTTCAAAGGTTTGTCGCGTTTTATTAGCATGATTGACAAGGTCCTAGAAGCCCAGCACGATTTGGCAAGCGTGGCCGTCGCACCGCCAAAAGATGCAGTAGAGCTCATGACTATCCACAAGAGTAAAGGGCTGGAGTTTCCTTACGTCTTTATCCTCAATATGGATCAAGATTTCAATAAGCAAGACTCTATGTCAGAAGTCATTCTTAGTCGTAAAAATGGGCTTGGTGTCAAATATATTGCCAAAATGGAGACAGGAGCAGTGGAAAATCACTATCCTAAAACCATCAAGCTCTCTATTCCTAGCCTAACCTATAGGCAGAATGAAGAGGAATTACAGCTGGCAAGCTATTCAGAGCAGATGCGTCTGCTGTATGTTGCCATGACGAGGGCTGAGAAAAAGCTCTATCTTGTCGGCAAGGGATCTCGTGAAAAGCTTGAAGCCAAGGAATACCCAGTAGCTAAAAATGGAAAACTAGATAGCAGTACTAGACTCCAAGCCAAGAATTTCCAAGATTGGCTTTGGGCTATCAGTAAAGTATTTGCCAAGGATAAGCTCAACTTTAGCTATCGTTTTGTTGGTGAAGACCAGTTGACTAGAGAAGCTATCGGTCAGTTGGAAAACAAAAGTCCTCTCCAAGATAGCTCCCAAGCAGACAATCGTCAGTCAGAAACCATTAAAGAAGCTCTTGAAATGCTGAAAGAGGTGGAAGTTTATAATAGTATTCACCGTGCAGCCATTGAACTTCCTAGTGTTCAAACCCCAAGTCAAATCAAGAAATTCTACGAACCAGTTATGGATATGGAAGGTGTTGAGATTGCTGGTCAAGGTCAGTCAGTAGACAAGAAAATCAGTTTTGATTTACCAGATTTTTCAACCAAAGAAAAGGTAACAGGAACTGAGATTGGTAGTGCTACCCACGAACTCATGCAGAGAATTGACCTCAGTCAGCGACCAACCCTTGCTAGCCTGACAGAAACTCTCAAACAAGTTCAAACCAGCCCAGCTATCAGAGACAAGATCAATCTTGCTAAAATTCTTGCATTCTTTGACACAGCACTTGGTCAGGAAATTCTCGCCAATATCGGTCATCTCTACCGCGAGCAACCTTTCTCCATGCTCAAACGAGACCAAAAGAGTCAGGAAGACTTTGTTGTCCGTGGTATCCTTGATGGCTATCTACTTTACGAAGATAAAATCATTCTGTTCGACTATAAGACAGACCGCTATGATGAGCCAAGTCAACTCATTGCTCGCTATCATGGTCAGTTAGCCCTATACGGAGAAGCTTTATCTCGATCCTATTCGATTGAAAATATTGACAAATACTTGATTTTACTCGGTAAAGACGAGGTTCAAGTTGTAAAAGTATAATCTAGAAAGGAGACCTCATGACACTTCCAGTTAGAAAATCCCTGCATGATGCGGTGTTACAGGCTTCAAAAGCTGATACTTGGGAACAAGCTACCAAGGAATGGAATGAAGTTTCCTTGATTTTTAACGGTATCGGCCGTAGTAATTGTGTCTGTGGAAATGCTATCAAATACGCCTACGAACTCTTTAACAGTGTCACAGGCCAACGCCTCTTTCCAATTGGTAGCGACTGTGTTCGTCATTTTCATCGATTGTCTCTTGACCAGCAATTGGAAGAGGAGGAAAAACTGCTCAGAAAGGTTGAAAATCTGACCAGAAAAGCCCAGAAAAAGGAAAAAATCAAGGTCAATAAAAGTGACTTTGACGAGCGTCTTCTAAAGTGGCTCTGGGAAAAAGGTGTTTTTAAACCCAATCGTGGCAATCAATTTACACCTGAGAGAGACTACCAGCTCTTCCTAGAAGTCTTTCAGGGAGGAAGTTGGACCAAGGCAGAGCCCAAGAAGAAGGCTCGTATGGAAGAAGTCCTTGAAAAGTGTATCAAACCCTTTTTACTTGGAAAGCCAGATGACCAACTCTACCTTGTCAAGTTAGGTAAGGAGAAAATTGACTACGAACAAGAACTCCGTATCCAGGCAGAAAAAGAGCGTAAGAAGAGGGATAAAATAGCTAAGCAATATGCAGACAATCTAGTTCTAGCCATGGGCCCAGCAGAGCGTGCCTATCAAGATTACTTTGGCTTTACAGAGACTCTGACTCAAGAAGAACGCAAGTGGGAGAAAATACTTTTTGGAAAAAATAGAACTGAACGCTCTATTAAGGCCAAACAATACCAAAAAGAGCTGGAAAAAGACCAACGAATTGCTAGTCAGGATCCAATTGAAAGAAAGCAGAAGCAGACCTGGCTCCTCAATTCCTATTTTCGTGAGCTTCCTGAAGAAAAATCCCGATTTGCTCGACTCTTATTAGAATATCGAAAAAGTGGAGAAATCCCATTTTCAACTGAATATCTGTCAGATCATCTCATCGACTTTTTCTATAAAATGAAAGCCTTTGAATTTGAAATCACACCAGAACAAGTCCGAGACTTTTTAAAAGAAAGCCTTCAGACAGAACATCTATCCTCAGCACAAGAAAGCTGGATAGAAGGAATTCTCCTCAACTGCCTCAAACCATTTTTAGAACGATTGCTAATATAAGTAACACCTACCGTGGAAATTTCATGGTAGGTTATATTTTATCCAAAAAGAAAATAGGAAATTACAAACCCTGCTCCTTCGTATTTTATATATAAAACAAAGTATGAAAACGTAACGCAATTTTAAGACTTTTTAGAAAATTAAGAGTATAATTAAAGTGTGTTACCTTTTTATAAGATAACAAGCTAATATAATAAAGTTTACCATACATATTTTTAAAATTTTATTTCAAGGAGGAATAATGGAAAAGTATTTTGGTGAAAAACAACAGCGTTTTTCATTTAGAAAATTATCAGTAGGACTTGTATCTGCGACGATTTCAAGTTTATTTTTTATGTCTGTATTAGGTAGTTCATCTATAGAAGCTCAAGAGACTAAAGGAGTTCACTATAAATATGTGACAGATTCAGAGCTATCATCAGAAGAAAAGAATCAGCTTGTCTATGATATTCCGACATACGTGGAGAATGATGATGAGACTTATTATCTTGTTTATAAATTAAATTCCCAAAATCAACTGGGAGAATTGCCAAATACTGGAAGCAAGAATGATATGCAAACCTTGGTTGCTGGTGCTAGCTTAGCTGCTCTGGGAATTTTAATTTTTGCTGTTTCCAAGAAAAAAGTTAAGAATAAAACGGTATTACATTTAGTATTGGTTGCAGGGATAGGAAATGGTGTTCTTGTATCCGCTCATGCTTTAGAAAATAATCTTTTGCTAAATTACAATACTGACTATGAATTGACTTCTGGAGAAAAATTGCCTCTTCCTAAAGACATTTCAGGTTACACATATATTGGATATATCAAAGAGGGAAAAACGACTTCTGATTCTAAAGTAAGTAACCAAGAGAAATCAGTAGCCACTCCTACAAAACAACAAAAGGTGGATTATAGTGTTACACCGCATTTTGTAGAACATCCATCAACAGTAAAAGCTATTCAGGAACAAACATCGGTTTCTTCAACTAAGCCGACAGAAGTTCAAGTAGTTGAAAAAACTCTTTCTACAGAATTAACCAATCCAAGAAAAGAAGAGAAAAAATCTTCAGATTCTCAAGCACAATTAGCTGAACACAAGAATATAGAGACGAAGAAAGAGGAGAAGATTTCTCTAAAAGAAAAGACTGGGGTAAATACATTAAATCCACAGGATGAAGTTCTATCAGGCCAGTTGAATAAACCTGAACTCTTATATCGTGACGAAACTATAGAGACAAAAATAGATTTTCAAGAAGAAGTTCAAGAGAATCCTGATTTAGCTGAAGGAACTGTAAGAGTAAAACAAGAAGGTAAATTAGGTAAGAAAGTTGAAGTCATCAGAATATTCTCTGTAAACAAGGAAGAGGTTTCACGAGAAATTGTTTCAACTTCAACGACTGCGCCTGTTTCAAGAATAGTCGAAAAAGGTACTAAAAAAGCTCAAGTTATAAAGGAACAACCTGAGACTGGTGCAGAACATAAGGAAGTACAGTCTGGTGCTATTGTTGAACCCGCAATCCAACCTGAGTTACCTGAAGCCATAGTCACTGAAAAGGGGGAACCGGAAGTTCAACCATCGTTACCAGAAGCAGTAGTAAGTGATAAAGGTGTACCGGAAGTCCAACCATCGTTACCAGAAGCAGTTGTGACTGACAAAGGTGAACCAGAAGTTCAGCCAGAGCTACCGGAAGCGGTTGTGACTGATAAAGGTGAACCGGAAGTTCAGCCATCGTTTCCGGAAGCAGTTATAAGCGATAAAGGCGTACCAGAAGTTCATGAAAAACCAGAATATACAGGTGTACAGGCCGGAGCTATTGTTGAACCTGAAAAAGTTGAACCGGAATATTCTGGAGTACAAGCTGGCGCGGTCGTTGAACCGGAACAAGTAGCACCGCTACCCGAATATACAGGGGTGCAAGCAGGAGCTGTAGTTGAACCGGAACAAGTGGCACCATTACCAGAATATACAGGCGTACAAGCTGGGGCAATAGTTGAACCAGAACAGGTAGCCCCACTACCAGAATACAAAGGTGTACAGGCTGGGGCAATAGTAGAACCAGAGCAGGTAGCACCCCTACCTGAATACACAGGGGTACAGGCTGGAGCTATTGTTAAACCAGAACAGATTGCACCACTACCTGAATACACAGGTCCACAGGCCGGAGCAATAGTAGAACCAGAGCAAGCAGCACCACTGCCAGAATATAAGGGGAATATTGAGCAATTAAAACCTGAAACTCCGATTGAGAAGCCGAAAGAAACAAATCCAGAGAAAACACTTGAATTAAGAAATGTTTCAGATCTGGAGTTATATAGTCAAACCAATGGTACTTACAAACAACATATTTCTTTGGATAGTGTTCCAAGTAATCCAGACACTTACTTTGTAAAGGTTAAATCTTCGTCATTTAAAGATGTCTATTTACCAGTTGCTTCAATAACTGCGGAAACAAAAAATGGTCAGACAGTTTATAAAATTACAGCCAAAGCTGATAAACTGCAACAAGAGCAGGACAATAAATATGTCGACAATTTCAGTTTCTATCTTTCTAAGAAGGCTACAGAGGAAACGACAAACTTTACTTCCTTTAGTAATCTAGTTGAAGCTATAAATCGGAATCCTGCTGGAACTTATCATCTAGCATCTAGCCTAAACGCCAACGAAGTAGAATTAGGCCAAGATGATAGATCTTATATAAAGCAAACATTTACAGGTCAATTAATCGGTGAAAAAGATGGCACACATTATGCTATTTACAATTTGAAAAAACCTTTGTTTGAAAACTTGAGTAGCGCTACAGTAGAAAAACTGAGTCTGAAAAATGTCTCTATTTCAGGGAAAGATGATATCGGTTCACTGGCATATGAAGCCCAGAATGGTACAAAGATTAAACAAGTTCATGTCGATGGTGTTCTAGCTGGTGAACGTGGTATCGGTGGTTTGCTGGCTAAGGCTGAGCAATCAAGCATCACAGAGAGCAGTTTCAAGGGAAGAATTGTCAATACCTATGAAACGACTGCCGCCTATAATATCGGTGGTCTGGTCGGTCATTTGACAGGAAGAAATGCTTCTATAACTAAATCTAAAGCGTCAGTAGATATTTCGTCAAACACAAATAGTTCAGATCAGACCGTTGGCGGTCTTACCGGTCTTGTTGACAAAGATGCTCATATCCAGAATAGCTATGCTGAGGGGAATATTAACAATACTAAGCCCTTTGGAAAAGTAGCCGGTATAGCAGGAAACTTATGGGACCGAGAATCTAATAATGAAAATCATGCTGGAATGTTGACCAATGTTCTAAGTGATGTCAATGTAACTAACGGAAATTCCATTACCGGTTACCACTATACTGGAATGAAGGTGATGGACACATTCAGTAGTAAAGCGAACAGAGTCTACAATGTCACCTTGGTCCAGGATGAGGTCGTCAGCAAGGAATCCTTTGAAGAAAGAGGAACAATGCTAGATGCTTCCCAAATCGCAAGCAAAAAATCAGCCATTAATCCTCTCACTCTACCAACAGTGGAGCCTCTTTCAACAAGTGGCAAAAAAGAAAGTGATTTTTCTAAGGTAGCCAATTATCAAGCTAAGCGAGCCTTGGCTTATAAGAACATTGAAAAATTGTTACCTTTCTATAACAAGGCAACCATCGTCAAATATGGAAATCTGGTCAATGAGAACAGTCTTTTATATCAGAAAGAACTCTTGTCAGTAGTCATGATGAAGGATAACCAAGTCATCACAGACATTGTTTCCAACAAACAGACTGCAAACAAACTCTTGCTGCACTACAAGGATCATTCATCTGAAAAACTCAATCTCAAGTACCAGTCTGATTTTGCCAAATTAGCAGAATATAGTCTAGGAGATACAGGTCTTCTCTATACACCAAACCAATTCTTGTACGACCAAAACTCTATCATCAAGCAAGTCTTACCTGAATTGCAGCAGGTGTCCTACCACTCAGAGGCTATCAGAAAGACACTCGGTATTTCTCCAAAAGTGAAACTAACGGAGTTATATCTTGAAGAACAATTTGGCAAAACGAAAGAGCATTTAGCAGATAACTTGAAAAAACTTCTATCTGCTGATGCAGGTTTAGTTACAGACAATAAAGTAATGACGGGTTATATTGCAGATAAAATCAAGCGTAACAAGGAAGCCTTGCTACTTGGTATGAGCTACCTAGAACGCTGGTATAACTTTAGTTATGATAAAGTGAGTGCAAAAGATCTTGTAATGTACCATCTAGATTTCTTTGGCAAAGGAAATGCTTCTCCGTTAGATACCTTAATAGAGTTAGGTAAATCAGGATTTAATAATCTTCTTGCCAAGAACAACGTTGATACTTATGCTATTAGTTTAGCTAGCCATCATGGAACGAAAGATTTATTTAACACGCTTGAAAATTACCGAAAAGTCTTTCTACCAAACACAAGCAACAATGACTGGTTTAAAACTCAGACCAAGGCTTACATCGTTGAAGAAAAATCTAATATTCCAGAAGTGAAAGCCAAGCAAGAAAAAGCAGGAAGCAAGTATTCTATCGGTGTCTATGATCGCATCACTAGCGACAGTTGGAAATACCGTAATATGGTACTACCTCTACTTACATTGCCAGAAAAATCAGTCTTTGTTATCTCGACTATCTCTAGTCTAGGATTTGGTGCTTATGATCGTTACCGCAATAGTGACCATAAAGCGGGCAAGGGTCTCAATGACTTTGTTGAAGAAAATGCGCGTGAAACTGCCAAACGTCAACGAGATCACTACGATTATTGGTATCGTATTCTAGATAAGGAAGGGCGTGAGAAGCTTTATCGAAATATCTTGCTTTATGATGCCTATAAATTTGGAGATGATCATACCGATGGAAAAGCCAAAACAGTAGCTGATTTTGATAGTCCAAATCCTGCAATGAAATATTTCTTTGGTCCTGTTGGAAATAAAGTTGGTCATAATGGACACGGTGCTTACGCTACAGGGGATGCAGTATATTATATGGGCTATCGAATGTTGGACAAAGATGGATCTATCACTTATACACATGAGATGACGCATGACTCAGATCAGGACATCTATCTTGGCGGCTATGGTCGAAGAAGTGGCTTGGGACCAGAGTTCTTCGCCAAAGGTTTATTACAAGCGCCAGACCATCCAGATGATGCAACTATAACCATCAACTCTATCTTGAAACATTCAAAATCAGATAGTACAGAAGGACAACGATTACAAGTACTCGATCCAACTACGAGATTTTCAGACGCAAAAGATCTTCAGAAATACGTACACAACATGTTTGATGTCGTTTATATGTTGGAATATCTCGAAGGAAAATCTATTACAGAGAATCTTACCGTTTATCAAAAAACGAAAGCTCTCAGAAAAATTGAGAATAAGTATGAGAAAGATCCAGCAGATGGAAATAACGTATATGCAACAAATGTTGTCAGAGATCTAACAGTAGAAGAAGCTGAAAAACTACGTTCATTCAATGATTTGATTGAGAATAATATTCTTTCGTCTAGGGAATATACTTCAGGTAAATATGAAAGAAATGGTTACTATACTATCAAACTATTTGCGCCGATTTATGCAGCATTAAGTAATGATGACGGAACGCCAGGTGACCTAATGGGACGTCGTATGGCCTATGAACTATTAGCTGCTAAAGGCTTTAAAGATGGTATGGTACCTTATATCTCAAATCAATACGAAGATGTTGCTAAACAAAATGGTAAAAAAATAACAATTTATGGTAAAGATCGAGGATTGGTTACAGATGAACTTGTCCTTCAAAAAGTATTTAATAGTCAATATAAAACTTGGACACAATTCAAGCAAGCTATGTATAAGGAACGTGTAGCTCAATTTGATAGACTGAATAAAGTTACTTTTAATGATACAACAAAACCTTGGACTAGTTTTTCTACGAAAACCATAAGTAGTGTTACCGAGTTGCAGCGATTAATGGATGAAGCTGTTCGAAAGGATGCAGATGAGAATAGATATTCTTGGAGTAATTACAAACCAGAATTTGACAGTGCAGTTCATAAGTTGAAGAGAGCAATCTTTAAAGCCTATCTTGATCAAACCGATGATTTTAGAAGTTCAATTTTTGAGAATAAAAAATAGTGTTTGCTATTAGGAAATAAAAAGTAAAGGTAGAGGATTATAATTGTCATTATTAAAAAAAGATAAATTTTCCATTAGGAAAATAAAAGGTATTGTTGGTTCGGTATTCTTGGGAAGTCTTTTATTCGCACCGTCAGTTGTTGGTGCATCGACTTATCATTACTTAGATTATAGTAATTTGACACAAACTGAACGTGATCAACTCAAACAAGGTAGACCTGACGAATCAAAAGAATCATATGCCTTAGTTTATGAGAAAGACGAACTACCAAATACTGGTCAATCACAATCCATTATGACTGTATTTGGTTTATTGACCATTGGTTGTCTTGTTATAATCATTACAAAAGATAAGAGAAATAAAAAAATAGCTACATTTTTGATTGTAGGGGCGGCAGGTTTAGTTACACTATCAACTGCTTCAGCACTTAATTTGAATGCTAACATCCATGAATCTGGACGTGATGGTGTGTTGCAAATTTCTGGTTACAGATATGTTGGTTACTTGGAGCTTAATGATAGAACTGTTTCGTCGGTTTCTCCGGTACCAACTGTTTCGCCAGTTGAGCAGCCCAACGTTGTGACAGACAAAGGCAAACCTGAGATTCAACCAGCCTTACCCGAAGCTAAAGTTACAGAAAAGGGTGAACCCGCAGTTCAACCAGTGTTACCAGAAGCTGTAATAACAGATAAAGGTGAACCTGAGGTTCAAGCATCGTTACCCGAAGCAGTTGTAACCGACAAAGGCGAGCCTGAGATTCAACCAGCCTTACCCGAAGCTAAAGTCACAGAAAAGGGTGAACCTGAAGTTCAACCGGCCTTACCCGAAGCGGTGGTCACAGAAAAGGGTGAACCTGAAGTTCAACCGGCCTTACCCGAAGCTAAAGTCACAGAAAAGGGTGAACCTGAAGTTCAACCAGCGTC